>NZ_JBWBUI010000002.1:0-127023 GCF_056173245.1 Paraglaciecola sp. QJM3NY_14 | reverse complement strand
TTGATCTGCTTCCTTCTTTCGTGTAAAAATCGCGTTGGTTCTTATTACTTATACTAATATAAGAAAATATAAAAAAAAATAAAACTTAACGTTTATTTCAATATATATAAAACTAAGAAGATTTTTAATGGAAAACGAAACCTCAGTCATAAAAAGAGGAATGTTAGCAGCCAAAGAAGACTATCTTTTCTACTTAAAAAGTTTATTTGAGGGTCAAGATATCCATATTGGAGCTCTGCACTCTGCAGCCCTTAACCTTCATAATATTAGGGACTGTCACTATGATCCAAAAACAGTCAAAAGTGCATTAGATGAGGCAATAGAAACAGCTGACGAATTTACGCCGCGTGCGGTAACGGACGCTTTCGTTAAAATTTATCCTACGATAACAGACCAAACGAGTATCTCTGAACAAGTAGAGGACGCGCTTAAAGAACTAGAGCAGCAAAGTGATCAAGATATTTGCTATCAATATTCCACCTTTTGCTCCCACACATTACCTACATCTAAAACGAATAAACAAGTTCTAGTAACCGAATACCCGAACAATAAATTAACTATTAGTTCCATCGGCGAAGAAACCTTACCTTGGGGTGGCATTCCGCGCCTTATTATTCTTTATTTGAACACAATGGCGGTTAAGTACAGTTCTAACACTATTAGTTTAGGCCAGAATATTAAAGAATTTGTTGAGTCACTTGGTTACGCCGCATCATACGTGGAGGGTGGAACAAATGACCAAGTTATGGCGCAACTAGAAAAACTGTATAAAACTGAATTCGGCCACGAACAGCAAGAAAAAATACTGTTGGATAACGGAACAATAGAAATTAGAACGAGCAAGAAAAGTTTCAAGCTATTCGATGAGAAACACACTTTTGAGATAGTAAGAGGAAATTTGACAGAACGAGCCGAAGCAACGGTGAGGCTATCAGATACTTACTACAAGGAAATTAAATCGCATCCAGTGCCACTTAGCCTAGAAACGATCAAAAGCTTAAAGAAAAGTCCGTTGGCTTTGGACTTATATGCGTTCATCTCGTACCGTACGAATACCAAACGGTTAATCGCCATCAAACTGAAAGATCTAATGAAGCAATTTGGCATAGAGGGTGAGGCATGGAGGTTCAAAGACAAAGCAGAAAAAGCACTGATACTGGTAAAGAAATACTGGCCAGAGTGTAATGTACTTATCAAGAATAACGCGATGGTAATCATTCCGAGTAAAACTCAAGTAACAGCCCGATAAACCAAAATTCCTAAAATATTTAGAACCAGCTTTAAGCTGGTTTTTTTATATTTATTAAAAACCTCTTACTTCATACTATTCACAAATATAAATAATTACCGATCTAATAAAAAAATTTACTTATTTGGCTAATTTTTATTGAATTTATATTTCTATTTTTTTTTATATTTTTATAAATCTTTCTTGTATTATAGGGACTTACAGAGGACTCAGCGGGACAAAAGTCAGGGAATGGTAAAATTTAAATAGCATGATCTAAGAGGGTTTATAGTATGAAGTCGGAGGTTTTATAACATCAACTGAGAGAATTTGGCGATCAAATAGGAGAACTTAGCGATCATGTCGGAGTAGCATCGATCAACTCAGAGGGCACATCCATGTGTCCCTTTAGAAACCTAGCTTGTAGAAGACTACAAGTAGATCTTTCAAGTAGATCTTAAGTAAATAAATATAAATAAAAAAACCAGCTAAGCTTAAAAACCAATTCTTATAAAGCGCCCTCTGTAACTCACCTACTTATATCAAGCATTTCAAAAACCATAATATGGAAGAATTAGCCACAAAACTTCAAATGATTGTAAATGAAAGAATCTGATTGTATATTGAGTGTTACGTATAAAAAGCAATTTATTTACAATATTATGACAAGGATATGTGATGAAGATACCAACGTTGATTCCCCTCGCTGATTTAATACATCACCACGCTTTAGTTTCTATACTAATAATTTTCCCTAATATCACCCTAGCTGACACAACCCCCGAAATATCAAAAGATGGTAGCAATGTGTATATGCCTGATTTTTCATATGCGGGATACCACTTTGGTGAAAAGGAAATTGCTACCGAAGCTGACACCACATATATAAGTATAACGGATTTTGACGCATTCCCTAATGACAATAAAGATGATACAAAGGCGATCCTAAGTGCCTTAAACTTTGCACACTCAGTAAAAGGACATGTGACAGTGTCTTTTCCGAAAGGGCGTTTCATTATTAAAGACATTCTTAGAATTAGTCGCAGTAATATAACGATTAGTGGAAAGGGAATGGGTACGCAAGGCACTCAGCTTTACTTTCCAATGCCTCTTTCAATTATTGATAAAACACCTCTTTTAGATGAATTGAGAAACTATCTGAGGCTACATAACAAAAAACAACATGATGCTGAGATTTATATAGATGATTATTTCTCAGAGTACTCTTGGTCTGGAGGGGTGATATGGATTCAAAAAGAAGGTACTCGGCCAGTACCTTACTTAGAGGAATTGGATGAGCAACTTCCAAAGTTAGCGACGATCACAGAAG
This sequence comes from Paraglaciecola sp. QJM3NY_14, assembly GCF_056173245.1. Classification (NCBI taxonomy): domain Bacteria; kingdom Pseudomonadati; phylum Pseudomonadota; class Gammaproteobacteria; order Alteromonadales; family Alteromonadaceae; genus Paraglaciecola; species Paraglaciecola sp. QJM3NY_14. Next base: position 124,465 of record NZ_JBWBUI010000002.1, on the reverse strand, counting down.
GTAAAAGAGGTACGAAAGCTTTAAAAGTTAGCGACGCATCAAAAATTTCGGTTGGCGACGTACTGAGAATAGATTGGCACAACAAAAACGGTAAACGAGCCGGCATTATAAAGTCAATTTATGGAGACACCGACCTAATGATCGGTTCGCATCATTTTGATTTTCCAAATCGTCCACTAGTAATGCAACCCACTCAAGTAAAATCAGTGAGCGGGAATATGATTGAGATAGCCGATCCTCTTTTACATGACATCAACAAAGATATACCTGCCCACTTATCATCATGGGAGCACTTAGAAGAAGTTGGTATTGAGGGGATCTCAATTCAATTCCCAACGGGAGATACCTATGGACATCACGTTGAACAGGGTTTCAACGGTATTTATTTAACCAGTGTGTTCAACGGTTGGATAGAAGATGTAACCTTTAATAATGCAGATAGCGCTATACTGACCGAAAATAGCGGAAACGTGACTATCTCGAACATACACAGCTATGGAGCACGTTTTGGCCATTATGGTATTCACCTTGGCAGCGTACATAATTTTTTAGTTGAGGATGTTAAAATATCAAACCCGACCGTGCATACTTTTAGCATGAACACCAAATCGACTAAAAGTGTGTTTTTGCGAGGAGAAGCTTTCACTCAACCTTCGTTAGATCAGCACGCAGGGGCTAACCATCAAAACCTTTATGACAACATGATTTTTCATATAGAGGCAGTGCGTGATGAAGAAGGCCCTTACTACGATTTGTGGTTTGGCGGTGGGGCAGGGTACTGGCAACCTGGTCATGGGCGTTATAACACAACGTGGAACGCAAAAATATTTGTTGAAAGTGGTGCTAATAGCAATGAAACCGTGAGAATTTTAGGGAAAACAGAAGGGCCCGATGCGAGAGTGATTGGTATGTATGGAAATAGAAAGCTTGCTGTAGAACATTACCCTTCACCGTATATTGCCGACATCAATTCAAAAGTAGCTATACCTTCTCTTTACGAATATCAGAAACAAAAAAGACTAGAAAAGTAAGGGGAATGCGGCCCAAGGCTTCAGTCCTTGGACCGTTTAATTTAAATCATTCGTGTTCTGACAAGTACAATTCCTGCAATACAAAATATTGCCAAGCTTGATGGTGCAGGCACCGCTTTTGCATTTATCTCCTCAAAGTCAATGTTTTGTGCAAGTACTTCTGTTAATAATAATTCTGGTGAGGACACACCGTCTTCTAAAGCAATAAAGCTGAATGTTCCTAATGTAAACGATGTACCTAGGAAGCTATCCCAATCAGCAAAAAGTCCTAACTGAAGTAACAATTCATCCCCTGAGGCAAAAGCGTCGTCAAAATATGAGTTATCAAAAACACTATCAGTAATAGTAAGCATTTCAAACTCAAATAGACTGGAGTCAAACTCCCATACAATCTCAAGAAAATCTATTGCTGGATTAGCTTTGTTAATAAACACCTCTAGCTCTATTAAATCGCCAGTTGAGTATGATGATGAATCACTTGAAAAGGTAATGAGCGATGCCTTTGATGAAAAGGACATCATTAAACCAAGAATAAGTATTAGGTTCGCAATCTTCATTTTCGTTATTCCTTTTAATTAGAACTACAGCGTGAATAAGTACAGCGTCGAACAAGACCTCTTGTGTCTCTGTTATTTACAACGCCATCACCATTAAAGTCATAGCGGATATCTATAATTTCACCCGCCCTTAATTTTGAGGTAAAAAGCTGCGTATCAGCTTTGTCTATTACCGAGTCCTTGTTTAGATCGCCCAGTAAATCAATGTTGATAAAAATGCTTGATTCAGACTGCTTGTTGTTGGAGTCAGTGGCGACTACGCGTACTAAGTGCGTACCTTCCGACAACGATAGTAATTCAGTCGAATAAGCATCAGCTCCCCATATAAACGGAGGTTCATAAATTTCTCTTATCAATTGATCATCAATGTAAAGGGCTAGGCTGACCAGAGAAATATCGTCATCCGCTGCAGAGGCCTCTGCAGTGATAGCAAGGTTTTGATATTCAGTCAGTAGTGAGATATCACCCTCATTTATCATGACTGATGGCCCAGGTAAGCTCAGGACAATAAGTGTCATATCAGTTTCACTCTCAAGTCCTGCGCTGTCTCGTGCTACGGCGGTAAAGGTATGTGTGCCAACGCCTAAAGGTGAAGGGTTAGGCTCATGACGGTCTAGCCAACCCATAGCACCAAATTCATAGGGTGCAAAAGAATGTCCGAAGTTCCACACTGGGCGCGTGTCCACCCTTACTAGCTCACCGTTTCTAAAAAGGGTGACAGACTGAATATCTCGCCCCTCCACCGGTGTTTCTGCATCGATAGTGATTGCTAATTTCTCATAGCCTTCATAAACAGTCACAGTTGAGTTTGGCCAAGTAACGATTGGCGGCTCTGGCTCTCCTTTAACGACAAGCAGCATAGAGGCTGTTGTTTCTTCACCTTCATTATCTGTCGCAACCGCTGTAAATTCGTAACTGCCCGCAGCCAACGGAGACGGATTAGGTGAGTGAGTATCAAGCCAGCCCATCGCGCCTGTTTCATGAGGTTTTGAAGCATGACCAAACAGGTAGGGAAGGGAGGTATCTTTCCTCACCAGCTCGCCATCAATATAAAGAGAAACCGACTCAATAGTGCGTCCTTCAACAGCACTTTCTGCGCTAATGTTGAGACTCAGCTTTTCAAATCCTTGATCTACTTCCAAGCTCTCTTGAGGAAATGAAACGATTGGAGCATTTGAGTTAACATTGAGTATCATTGTTGCAGTAGAGCTGTCGCCCTCGCTATCTATAGCTACCGCTTTAAAAACGTGGCGTCCTGCTGAAAGAGGGGAAGGGTTTGGCTCGTGCCTATCAAGCCAGCCCATTGCGCCAGTCTCATGAGGCTTAGAGCCATGACCAAACAGAAAAGGTAGAGAATCGTCTGTACGCACTAGCTCATCGTCAATATAAAGTGATACAGACTGAATGCTTCTTCCTTCAACTGGACTTTCAGCAGAAATGTTCAGGCTCAATTTCTCAAAACCTTGTTCTACAGTCACTGAAGGAGAAGGAAAAGATACGATAGGAGCATTCGCATCGCTCTCTAAATCCAAATCGATAATTTGAAGATAAAGAGGCATTGCGTTACCTGATGTACGCTCCATAAGGTAATAGTAAACTTTACCGTCGTTTATATAGAGTGTGCCATGATCGAATACTGGCCCATCGCTCGCTTCATACACTCTAACAAAATTGTTGGTGCCACCTTGGGCTTTCTCAACATAGGGGCGGCCGCCCTCTAAACCTACAATATAAACATTGTCACCTGATGTATAAATCTCACTTGCACCCGGGAAATCAGTACTAATTATGAATTCTTCAGCGCCGGCTGGTTTATATGAATGAATATAAACTTCTTCGTAGTCTGCTCTGCCGCGGTCGGTTGAACGAACTTTGCTGATAATATGGATGTCACCTTTTTCAGTAACAGTCCAGTCGAAGCTTCCCACAATGTAAACTGAGTTGGCTTCGGTATGGCTAATATAGTCACCTGGCTCAAATACTTTTATCTCATCGGAATTAATGAGCGGCCATGTCATTGGTTCGCCTTTGTGATTCTTCCAATCACCGAAACCATCTGGATGGTCTGAATACGCGTAATAGACGCCGTTCTGGTATTTATACTTGTCTGAATTATCGTTGCTTCGCTGTTGAAAGCCAACACGAAGCTTGCCATTCACGTATTTCATGTTTCCGTAAAGGCCCCAGTTGTATGAGTTTCCTTTGAGTTTTTGGTTGTTTTCATTGAATTTGGTGAACGTTGACCATGTTTCAGTCTCTGCATCATAGCGATTGAAAACATAAGCGCCGTTGTTATTGCCGCCCAAGCGCATGTAAAGAAGTAGTGTACCGTCTACCGTAGTAAAAAATTTAGGGTAGGTAAGGCGAGCAAAATTCTCTTTATCGCTGAGGTCCCCTGTCATGGTGAGGTGCTTATAGTCATTGTCTCCCTGACTAACCTCACTAGTATCCTTTACAAATTTATCTAAGGTAAAGTCTGAATGTGGCAGTTCGGCAGCCCCTGGAATACTGTAGGAATACCTAAAGAAATCATCTTTGAACTTACCGCCGTGATTATTGTTATCGTAAGCGTGCATATCGAACACCATATGGATGGTGCCATTAATCGGACTTACTGATAATCCGATAGTATTATGAGACTCACCAACCAGAGGGTCGCCCCTGAACCCTGTGTGTCTGTGGGGAAATTCTATTGTAGATAGCTCACCGCTGAGAGTGTTGTAACGAGAGAGCATTACATTTCGCTCAGACTTTCCTCCTTTATACCAAGTCATAAAAACAAAATGCTTGTACGTTTTAACCGCGTCTCCGTGAGCTGAAATATTCGGGCCAAAAAAATAGTCGTACTTCTCGCCAGTGTCAGGCGTAGTTACGTTACTAAAATCTAGATTTTCACCATCAAAGTGGAGACCCTCTTCGGATATCTTTACTTGTTGCTTCAATGTCACTTGCGCATGGAGCGTGAATGCGGTGAGTAGCGTTGTAGAAAACAACAACATTTTTAAACCGTTCATAAGTGTGTACTCAATGTTATAGGGTTAATTATTTGAATAATTTAAGAAGCTGCATTGAAAATTAAATTCATACATCAACAGCGGCATTAACCATGTTATTACACATTATTTACAAATTCACTTATTAATGGTCAAATATGGTCATATGCTGTCATGTTCTTTCTTGTTGGAATATTTCTCTTTTATTTATTGTGTAGGTAGTTGTTTATCGAGGTAGACCGTTACGTAAAGGACTTTAGATTTGGGTCTATGTTGTTTTTTATTTGAAATAATCATGAAATACGCAAAGCGTTAATACCTTGGATAAGCATTAAAATTAACTGGTGTGTGGAGTAAAGTTATGTTCGATAGAAGGATGTTTTTATTGGGAGGGGCATGTGCGCTCACGGCTAGTTGCACCTTTGATACGGGAGGAGTAGTAAGAAATTTAAAAAAAAGACCGAATGTTCTGATGCTTGCTATTGATGACTTAAACAGTTGGCCTGGGGGCATAAATGGTCAACCTACCACTAGAACGCCAAATATAGATCGTCTAGCACAACGAGCAACTACATTTACCAACGCCCATGCGTCTGCACCTCTTTGTGGCCCTTCCAGAGCAAGTATAATGACGGGGTTACTACCATCTACAACAGGTATTTACGGGCATGTGAAAGATGACGATATTAAATCTGCTAATGTTAAAGCGGCACAATCGATATTTCTAAGTGAGTACTTCAAACAACACGGTTACTACACAGCTGCAGTTGGGAAAATATTCCATTACAACGTACCTAAAGGGAGTTTCGATGTGTACGGTGGGCGTAAAAAAGGTTTCGGTCCCTATGCGCCAACGCGTTTTAAGTGGAAAAATAAAGGAACGAACACTGACTGGGGCGCGTATCCAGAAAGAGATGAACAAATGCCTGATTACGACACTGCGAATTGGTTAATAAATCAGTTGCAGCTGGAACACGATAAACCGTTTTTTATTGCTGGCGGTTTTTTACGGCCACACGTTCCGTGGACAGTTCCACAAAAATGGTTTGACATGAATCCCATCGACGAAATCGACTTGCCTCCCTATCTCAAAGAGGATTTGAACGATGTTCCAGAAATAGCCAAAAAGATCACTGAATTTAAAATGATGCCGACGACAGATTGGGCGATAAAAAACGGTGAATGGAAGAATATGGTGCAGGCTTATTTAGCCAGCATTTCTTTCGTAGATCACTACGTCGGCGAAGTACTAGATGCCTTGGAAAAGAGTCAATATGCCGACAATACAATCGTTGTACTGTGGGGAGACCATGGTTACGATGTCGGTGAAAAAAACCGCTTTGCAAAAATGTCGTTATGGGAAACCGCCACAAAAACAACGTTAATCATTAAACCTGCGAAAAATTCAGTTAAAAGTGTCAGTAATCGTCCTGTTAGCTTACTAGACTTGTATCCAACGTTAGTTAAAATGTGCGGGCTTCCAGCGAATTCTGCGAATCAAGGACATGATATAACGCCTTTGTTGCACAACCCCCAAGAAAAGTGGGACAAAGTTGCCATCACCACGTTTGGACCAAACAATCATGCAATAAGAACAGACCGCTACCGGTATATTCATTACGAGGATGGTTCAGAAGAGCTGTATGATCATTCAAGCGATCCAAATGAATGGTATAACCTAGCTGGTAACCCGAGCTATCGTGCAGTTAAAAATGAACTAAAAAAGCGCTTACCTGATGTAAATGCGCCTTGGTCACCTGTTTCTCAATATACCAGTAATGACTATTTCAAAAAGTTGACTGAAAACGCAAATGCTAATTAAGCGCTTGCGTTTAATTTTAGCAAAGAACAGACTTTTAGTGTTTTTGCAGTAACAAGGGTTGCAATTCATTTGGCGTGGCTGTTTTAACACCACCTTTGTCCGCTCCAGTTAACCACCAATAAATCATGCCTGCGTCTGAGCAATCGAATTTACCTGCCTGAAATGGTACTATGCCATCTTTCTCGGCATAGGAAAGCATGTCCCATATAAACGATAGTCCTGCTTGATCGCTATTCTTTGCCCAATCCCACGCTTCAATAGGGGTCTGTAGGCCAACATTTTGGTCGCCTATCTGGTGTTCCTCAATCCCAAAATCTAATATTTGCTGCCACGTAAAATAGTCTCCACTATTATCGTTAGCAGGATGATGGGAAACAACCTTTACATATTTACGCTGTTCACTATCGGCTTTAGTCAAAGCATAACCTATTAGATCAGGCTCTCCAGCTTCTATTATCCAAAGAGGAGCATCTTTGGATGCCTTGTTAATCGCGTTTACTAGGTCTTGGGTTGCCGCGCCTTGCTGAGTTCTGCAATTATACAGATGTGTAACGCTATTAAATGGGCCGAAAAGGTCAAGCCCTTTGTTTATCGAACTTTGCAAAATTTGCTGGCGACGGCTTTCATTTTCAACATCAATTTGATATTTCGCCTTGTTCCGAAAAGGATCAATATCGCAAGAGTGCGAGATGTGAACTAAGCGGTCAGCGGCATCTGCACTTTGCAACAATCTAAGCATCACGGGTGTTGCACCAATATCGTCCGGGTCTGGGGAGTTTCCATCGATTACTATCGCCAGTTGCCCCTTTGGTAATTTAACCGCAGTTAAATCTGCGTCGGTGTCATATTTCTTGGTTAACTGGCTCTTATGTAGTGAACTACAAGCCGCAGTTAATAATGCGGCGACCAAGACGAAAACTAGCGCTTTCATGTTTCTTTCTTCCCAAATATAAAGTCATAGAGCATCGATATTTTGGATGCTCGAATAACTAGAGCAAACCTTACCATGCAAGATGGTGATTGAATGTGATTGATCTTCTGTCAATAGTAATCATTATGTGTCATTATGTAAATCTTGTTAATTATTTAATTGACCACTGATTTCAGGTAAGACTCATAATATGAATAAATTTAGAGATATGAAGTATAGGGCGATTGGTTGTTCTACTATTTTTGTGACTATGTTAGCTGGATGCCAGACCGATACGCGTAACCTTGCAACGTCGGACAAAAGCGATACGATAGTAAAATCTCAGACAGGTAGTTTTGGTGACCAAGGTGATGGCACTTACATAAACCCTATTTTGAATGCAGATTACCCCGACTCAGACATTGAGCAGGTGGGTGATACCTACTACATGATTACCTCTAAACAACACATGTCGCCTGGCATGCCCATTTTAAAATCGAAAGATATGGTTAATTGGGAGAATGTTGGGCACGCGTTCGCGGATTTATCTTGGGCGCCAGAATACAACTGGGACCGAATGAATGGGTACTCATTTGGTGTGTGGGCGGGTGATATCGCTTATCACGAAGGTAAGTGGTACGTGTACCAGATAGACTACCAACATGGCTTAATGGTAACGACTGCAGATAACATCGAAGGGCCCTGGAGCGAACCCATCATGATGCTCCCTAAAGCGGACGTTCTTGATGATCCCGCAGTATATTGGGATGAAGATACCAAAGAAGCATACGTGATTATTAATACGGGAGCTAAACAAAAAAGCGATAGTAATAAAGTAGAAGGGAATGAAAATCGTATATACAAAATGAGCTGGGACGGAACCAAAATTCTCGACGAAGGCAAACTTGTGTATACCGGGGTAGGCGCTGAAGCTGCAAAAATTTATAAGAAGGACGGTTATTGGTACATCTTTTTAGCGCAATGGACCATGGGCGACCCATCTACCAAACCCGGCGTAAAAAACCCAAAGAACGACAGAAAGCAAATAGTACTTCGCTCTAAAGAGAGTATCTATGGGCCCTATCAAGTTCGTACCGTTCTAGAAAAAGGCACTGCATTTGGTGATCGCAGCGCCAGTCAAGGTGCATTGATGCAGGCACCTAACGGTAGTTGGTGGTACATGCATCAGCTTATTCAAAATGATGATATCCCGTTTCAAGGCCGGCCTCAGAACTTAGAACCTGTTACTTGGATAAATGACTGGCCAATGATTGGCGTCGATGAAGATAATGATGGGATAGGGGAGCCAGTCAAACGTTTTGAAAAACCAATCAAAGGTTATCCAATTACAGCGCCGAAATCTGATGATAGCTTCTCAAGCGCTAAGCTTGGGCCACAATGGGAATGGAACCACAATCCACGTAATACGCATTGGTCGCTGACAGAACGCCCCGGCTGGTTGCGACTCAAGGCCAGTAAAGTACTATCGCAAGGGGCTAAATACGGCCCTAAGATAAACGAATGGACTAATAATGACGGGTCTGATGGTGATTTTTGGCGTGCAAATAACACCTTGAGCCAACGTATCATGGGGATAACTACCGGAACAGCGATAGCAAAGTTTGACATCTCTGGTATAAAACCTGGGCAACTTGCTGGTTTTGTTCGATATGGTGGTACCTTTAATTTACTTGGTGTCGAAGGCTTAGAAAACGGTAAAACGCGTCTGTTTTACATGGATGGAATGAGTAATAAAACTCAAGGCCCTGAAATAACGAGTGACACGCTATTCGTTCGCACTTCCAATGTAAGAAATCAGGCAACGTATGAGTACAGTACCGACGGGAAAATATTCAATCCCTTTGGGCCCACTTTTACTATCAGTTTTGGTAAATGGACAGGTGACAGATTAGGTTTCTTTTCATGGAATGAAAAAGAAGATGCGGGGTATATAGACGTAGATTGGTTCAAATATGATTACGATGGTCCGAAATCCAAGCGGAAATGAAGTTCTAATCAAACTAATATTTGAATAATCACTTTAATTTGAAATCTATTTACGTTGAAGGAGTTAACTATGCTGGGACTCAAGGGATATATACTTAGTGTAGTACTTGTTTGCTTGGGTTTTGCTTGCAAGGCGTCAAATGAAACTAGTGAGTCACGCGCTACAAAGAGCGACTCGTCCGTGGCTAATCAGCAAAATATTGTAATGATTATTGTCGATGATTTAAGACCAGTGTTAGGGGTATATGGTGATGATAAGGCGCACACACCCAATATCGACTCATTGGCATTTCAAGGTGTTAGTTTTAATCAAGCGTACGCAAATGTGCCAGTATGTGGAGCCTCTCGAGCCAGCTTCCTTACAGGGCTTAGACCCCAAAAAAATAGATTTATTGATTACAAAGCATTAGCCGAAAAAGATGCGCTAGGTGCTAAATCATTACCACAAATATTCCGGGAAAACGGATATCAAACGATGGCCGTTGGTAAAATATTTCATCATGCACGAGACCTTGCAGATGAAAGTTGGAGTGAAGGAGTTCACACATCGGGAATACCTCATACCACTTCCTTAGCAGCAAACGCGGCGAAACTAAAAAATGATGTCCCAAGCGAATCAGAGCAACTTGACATGTTATGGTTCGAAAGTGCAGATGTCGAAGACGAAGACTATCCTGATGGAAAAGTAAAAGATAAGGCGCTTGATGCTATATCCCTTCTAGCTGTCAAAAAAGAGCCTTTCTTTTTAAGTGTCGGTTTTATCCGCCCGCACTTACCGTTTTATGCGCCAACGAAATATTACGATCTTCATCCGTTAGAAAAATTTTCACCGTTTTCGCACAGGACTACCCCTGATGATGCACCTTCTTCGTTGCGGGGATCTGGAGAAATTAAGACGTACAGCTTTGGTGACTATGTTTACAATAGTGATGTGTTCCATACTTCTTCCCTGCGTGGTTATTATGCTTCAATCAGTTATGTGGATGCCCTAGTTGGGGACGTAGTTGAACAATTAACGTCATTAAATTTACGCGAAAGTACAACGATAATTTTACTAAGTGATGATGGTTTCCATTTAGGCGAACACAACTTTTGGACTAAACACACTCTATTAAAAACTGCCTTGAGAGTACCTCTCATTATTTCAGGACCAAATACCGCAACTAATGTACAGTCAAATGCCCTTTTAGAGTTGATAGATATTTTTCCAACGGTTTTAGATTTAGCTAAAATTCCTAAGCCAGAGGGTATCGATGGTGAGAGTTTCGAAAGTATAACCAACAACCCTTTACTGGAACATAAGAAACAAATCTATAGCCGCTTCAAAAAAGGCGATTCAATCATTACTAGTGACTCAATTTTTACGTTGTATGACCTAGGAACCTCAAAAGAAGAAATGCTTTTTGACTTAATTGCCGACCCACACGAAACCCAGAATTTAGCGAGTGAATCAGAGTACCAAAATCGAAAAACAAAGTTAAAAACAATGCTTCTAGATTGCAAAAATAACAGCAAGTGCGTTACACATTGACTGCTAGTTGCGACATTTATTTAGAGTAAACTCATGGGGCTTTTTATAAACAACAGATTGATTTATTTAGTCATTAGCATGGTTCCGGCCATTTTTATAATAGGTTGCATGGACCAATATTTGTCTGCTTCGGTTACTGATGATGAGCGCAATATTGACATACGGCCGAATATAATTTTTTACTTAGCTGATGATCAAGATTATACGGATTATGGGTTTTCCGGTAACGAAAAAGTTAATACGTCAGCAATTGATAGGCTAGCAAAAGAAGGTATGGTCTTTAGTAATACATTTACAGGCCAAGCGATTTGTGCACCCAGTCGCTCTCAACTCTTTACGGGGAAGTACCCCATAAGAAACGGGACTTTTGCAAACCATACTCCAACGAAACCAGAGATAATATCCGTTACTAAGAAAATGCGATGGCTGGGATACGAAGTCGTACTGGCAGGAAAAAGTCATGTGAAACCTGCCAATGTATATGATTGGGACCAAGAATGGACGTCGATACCTAAGGCTGGTGTGCCACGAGATTACATACCATTAGAGGAAATAGAGGAGTACTTTTTAACCGCAGAAAAACCGTTTGTGATGTTTATTGCTTCAAAATATCCCCATGGTAAATATTTCACTGTTGAAAACCCTAAATCTGAAAACTTAGAATTTTATCCCCATGACGAGCATTTGAAAAATAATCCCGACTATATATCCAAGAGGGCGGGCTACTATAGGAGTATTCAAGAGGACAATACTCAGCTTGAATCGGTCTTGAATATGGTAGATCGCAACCTCGGAGACAATACATTATTTATATACAGTTCTGATCATGGAGTTTCTGGTAAATTTACCGTGAAAGATATTGGATTAAAAGTGCCATTGGTTGCTCGCTGGCCAGGTTTGATTCGGGCAAATTCTCATTCAGAGCAGTTAATTCACTTTACAGATGTATTACCTACTTTTATTGAAATTGCGGGTGGTAAGCCGGATAAGAACTTAGATGGGGAAAGTTTTTTACCTTTATTGAAAGGTGTGAATAAGCCAATCCATCAGTATGTTTACGGGGTAAGTACAAATCAAAATATCATCAATACTCATGTTTTTCCTTCGCGCATGATTCGTGACAACCGCTATAAATACATACGAAACTTCAATGCACTGGATGTATTAAGTGAAAATCTCACAAACAGAAAAAGTGTAAACATATTTTTGCGTTTAGGTGCAGAGAAACATCCTGATACTGCGTTTGAAGAGTTATATGATCTTAAATCGGATCCATTTGAAAAAATAAATCTTATCGATGCACCACATCTGCAAGAAACAGTACAACGCCTAAAAGGAGAGTTGTTTTCATGGATGACCAAACAAGGTGATTTTCTCGATGAACGTATGGGTAACGTTCCTTTGCTTTTATCCCCAACGTTCAAACTCGATCAAAACAATCCGTTAAGAAAAAATAAATTAAAGCCTGAGAATTTAAATATTTTGAAGGAAGAAGACTACCTGAAAATAGAACATTGGTTACAAAAAGATTAATAAGGATAACAAATGAAGTTACTTATAGCCTTAACAATGCTCTGCTACTTGCTTACATCTTGTAGCAATGAACCGATACTTCAGAAATCCATAATACAAAAAAAACCTATGGATATAGGTTCTTCTAAACCAAATATTGTAATGATAGTAGTTGATGATTTGGGTTGGTCTGACGTTGCTTACAATCAAACAACCGATTTATTTGAAACACCTAATATAGATGGTCTCGCTAAGCAAAGTTTAAGTTTTGATAATGCGTATGCTGGAGCAGCAAATTGCGCACCTAGTAGAGCTGTTTTAATGTCTGGGCAATATGGTCCTCGACATGGCGTATATACAGTATCACCTTCAGAGAGAGGGGATATCAAAACACGGAAATTAGTTCCAATTAAGAATACAAGAGGCTTATCCACAGAGAATGTAACACTTGGAGAAACGTTAAAAACAGCGGACTACACTACAGGCAGTTTTGGGAAGTGGCATTTGGGAGCTGATCCTGACAAACAAGGTTTTGACGTAAATATAGCAGGCAGTCATCAGGGTATGACTTTTCATTATTTCAGTCCTTATAACTTGCCTAATATCGAGGATGGTCCTGAAGGAGAGTATTTAACAGAACGCTTAACATCAGAGGCGATTCGCTGGATGAAAGCGCAAGAGGATCAGCCGTTTTTTGCTTATATACCCTACTATACTGTCCATACGCCATATCAAGCTGTACTAGACAAGATTGAAAAGTATCGGAAAAAAGGTATTACAAATGATAAGGAAGCGACTTATGCCGCTATGGTTGAGCACATGGATATCAATGTCGGTCGTATATTGGATATGTTGAAAGCTGAAAATTTAGAAGAAGACACTCTAGTCATTTTTACGTCTGACAATGGCGGTTATCGCATGTCATCATTCCCCTCCCTATTGAGAGCCGGAAAAGGTTCGTATTATGAAGGTGGATTACGAGTACCTTTGTTATTTCGCTGGAAAGGTAAGATAAATCCAGGCTTAAATCACAATCCAGTTATTAACGCTGATTTTTACCCTACTCTGCAGGCCATTACTAAAGCTCGGCCTCCTGAACAACAATTAGATGGAATTGACTTGACCCCTGTATTACTAGGAAAGCAAAAGGACATCAAAAGAGATTTGTTTTGGCATTTCCCGGTTTACCTTGAAGCGCACCATGCACCTTCAGATCAATCGCAAGATGCACTTTTCCGCACACGCCCGGGTAGCGCAATTCGCAGTGGTGACTGGAAACTTATTCAGTATTTCGAAAACGACGATTTTGAATTATATGATTTAAGCAATGACATTGGGGAAACTAATAATGTAAGTGAAATTTATAAAGAGAAATTCAACGAGTTAAAAGCCAAACTGTCGATCTGGCAACAAAATGTTGGAGCCGATATCCCCACCAAACTTAACCCAATGTATGATGAGACTTATAGTCGTCAAAAAGCCTCTGAGGTTTTAACCGGGAAGACTAGGTGGTCTAAGAGTAACGAACAGATTCACAATTGAGTGCTCCATTATTTCAGCCAATAATTTTTTGCCTGTTAATTAGGCGTTAATTTCTGCTTTAGGGTGATAGTCGAATTAAAATCTGAATGTCCCCAACGACTGCTTCTGGCACAAAGCGGCACTATGAGTTTTGAAACCTGAGCGTCCGCTCCTTGTCTTAAGCGGAATACCGCCGCGTTTCTAACCAAGAACCGCTTTTCGCTCAAAGCTGCCAGTCAGAGAACTACCTCACAACGACTGCAATTGGCACATTGCCGTCGTTGTGAGGTAGTTAAAATCAACATTTCGAAAATGTAAAATCTACGCGGAACTTCAACCTAAAAACAATGGCCAGTTTACGCTGCTGACAAAACATGCCGTTCTCAAAAGGTGCTTGTGAGCATGACTGAATCAATAGCTTGATAATCGTCATGTTAGCTTTCATTCGATTTAATTAAATCAACATTAGCTAGCAGGGTAAAATTGAGTTGTTTTATTTTCTTTCCAACAGCTCACCGACTTCACATTCAAATAATTCACATAGTTTATCGATTGCATCTAGATCAATACGCTGCGCTGTTTCTTTGTAGAGGAGTGTCACTGTATTTCTGTGCAAACCAGTTTCTCGGGCTACGTCCATCACCTTCATTTTTTTCTCGCCCATTAGGCGAGCTAAATGACATTTAATCATTCTTTTTGATACCTAGAGTTATTATTTGTCTCTTTACATGACATTTTTTAGATTGACTTGAGACGCTTATAATTACATAATGTCATTCAGGGTGGCAAAACGTTCTTATAAGTCGTTAATTGCTGTGTAACTTAACATATTTAGGAGTGTCGAAATGAGTTTTTTAGTGATAACACGTAAATCTGGCGAATCTCTGGTACTGAGAGCAGGTAACCAAACTGTTCAACTTGTGGTTAGAAAAGTAACAAATGATGGGGTTAAAATCTGCTACAACACTTCATGTGCAGTAAATATAGACACTGGATTCAGCATGGTAAGCGTTAGCAGTATAGAGCCGGTTATTATCAATCATTCTAGCAACGATTTTGAAATTTCGGGCCTGAAAAATGAATTAGGTAACCCAGTTTATGTAGGCTGTTCTTTTTTAGATGTTAAACGAGGACACATAAAGCTGGGGGTGCAGGCTGATAGTTGCGTTGAAATCATGCGTGATGAACTTCTTTCAACTGAGGTGCTAGCATAATGTTTCGTTTAGGATTTGAAGGGAAAGGTAAGTTTGGATTAAATTATGATTATTACTGGGACTTGCAAAACTATCGTAATAGTCATGAGCACGAATCCGCTCCACTGTTTAATGATTGGCAGATGCAAACCCCGTTTGCGCGATATCTGTCTGAAGAAAAACGTGTTCTATGTTTTGCTTCTGCAAAAAGTAAGTGCGATGTCACAATCGACAACTGCATTTTTCACCTTAGGCAGCATTATGCGCTGAATGAAGGTGACCACACATTAAAATTACATGTCATTAGCTATCATGGTCATGATGATGTAGTCGTGTGGGACGTCATGAAGCATTTGCCAGCGAATTTGAATAAAGGTGGGGCTCACACAGAGCACAAGGTGAAAATTGCGCGCCCTCTCAAAATAACGATGCAGCAGGATGATGAGCTCATCTTAACACATAGCATGAATATTCAGTTGTTGGACTCTACGTGGATCGATATAAGGCAAGATGAGCATTGCTTGGGTTAATAGGCTGGTATTTGCCAAACAAGCTTTGATTACTGACAGGTTCACGAGTGAAAAATTAAACTCGCAGTGTGATATAAAAAGTGAAACTTTAAATAGGTACGAAAATGGATGTCGATGTCGTAAAAAAATTACAAGTGGAATACTCAAAATCTGACAAATTGATAGTCGCGCTAGATCAGGACGATAATCTGCATATTGCTATGTATGTAGGGCAAGGTGCATATGACTCAAGGCCTGTTGAGCGTTTTGTAGATGAAATCAAAGAGACCGTTATTGAACTGTATCAAAGTGAGCAGTTTATACTTGACGGGACGATAATCTCATACCCAGGATGTCCAGTGCTCAGGCGTTTAAAAGTTAAAGATACGATGCAGCAGGAGTTCATTTTGAATCGCGTTAAAATGTGGGCAGGGAGTGATGAAGCGGCACTAAATTGGTATGAAACTGAAACGATTGCTGCATTTGGTATGACAGCGAAATCAGCTGTGGGATCTGGTTTTTTTATTGAACTTGTTGATTACATTGAGGCCATTAATTTGGGTGGTTATGCTTGATACTCAATCTTACTTGTTGGTTTTATCTATCTGCGTGGACGGCTAAGATGGTAGATGAAAGTAAGTTTGTCACATCAATAGGCGATTTGACTAGGGCTTAATCTCATCATTGTCTGCTTGAAATAATCTAGAAAGCTATGTAGCAATCTGTTTACCCATGCTCTCATAAAATTTCGGATTTTTAGGGCTCAGAAAGCAAAAAGTGATTTATGGATTTGCAACGCATTGAAGGGTTATGGAAAGTTTCCAACGACACGAGTTGCCGATTGATGTGCTAATTAACAGAATCGAAAAATTACGAAAACACCGCTGAAGTGATCAGTGATTTTAAAGATAATTTAAAACAGCTAAGTCAGTGCGCTGTGAAGTGGTAGCGGTTTTCAAATAAAGGGTAAATAGTGAGGTATGAATCAACTATATTTGCGAAGGTTCATTTTGGTATTATTTAGAGTACATAATAATATATATTGCAAATAAGATTTATCAGTTAATAGTCTCCATTAACGAATAATACTTGGTTCGTAAACGCCTGCAAAAATACGACGAGAGGACGCAGTTCTGCATTTCGTTTCGTAGATTAATCATTCAAAAAAGACGTTACTTGATTATTTTATTGGCAATTTAAAATACTTTTGTGCGCTTAGTGTCACTGGACCTAATAATCCAGAATCAATCAGCGGGTCACCAGCTTTCACAAACTTATAAGTGGTAAAAGTACGACGATGCCCTTTTTTCCCGTAATTGGGAAGCGGCTCATTGTTTGTATACCAACTTGGCATTACAGGCACATGACTGCCATCTTGTTGCCAATATCCCGAGCTATCAATAAGTTCTTCGTCAGTGATTAAACGGTTGTTCCATGAGTTCGCCACCTTCACGGTGATATGATTGTCGCCGCTTTGTAGGTAATCGCTGACATCTAGAGTAAAGGGAGATAACCAAACCGTACCTACCTTGCTCCCATTAATAAAAACTTCTGCTGTATCATGTACTTTACCAAGATCTAAAATAACCATTTGATCTTCAGCGAGTAAATCTTCGTTGACAATAAACGACTTTCTATAAGTGGCGATACCCGAGTAAGCGCGAATTTCGGGGTTATTAGAGTCTTTCCAATTGTTTAATTGTTCAAAGGTAACGTTTTGGCCGAAACCGTAATCTTTATCAAATACCACATGCCAACTACCTGATAGGGTTTGCGAGGCAGGGATACGTTGACCGTTGAAGTCGGTTAACTGTTCTTGTTTATTTGTAACTTTAAACGAAATTTCATATTGCTCGTCATATAACACTTCAATATCGTTGTCTTTTACTAATAGTGGGCTAAGAGTAGCCTTATTTGCGATATCATCGTTAAAGACGATAAATGTTGATTCATTTGGGTCTAAGCGGAACGCTAGATTTGTAGTGCTGTTACCACTATCGAAAGCAGCTATTTTCTTTATCCTGCCAGTCTTAGCATCCCATAACTCTGGTATCTTTCCACTGACCTCAAAACTAGCGTCAAATAGTTTTCTCTTTCCGCTATCGTTGTATACAAAGTAGATATCTTGTGTATCTGTTTTTCTGTGGGTATAAAACAAATCTTTGGTATCTTTTATGCGTAAATCAAAATCAAAGCCATGTTGCTGGTAGAGTTTTTCCCACTCTGAAGCGCTATTAATGCTTAGGTGAGTGGTCGGCTGTGCCCAAATAAATTGAATCATTTTCTCAAACTGGGCTTGTTGAACAGTGGTAGTATTTCGACCCGCTAAATGTTGAATTGGAGCCCCAATAATAACGCCTCCCTGCTTGGCGAACTCGTATATTTTTTTAACCGACGACAGCGATAAAGTGTCATGGTTTTTCAGCATCAGGATCTTATATTTAAGGCCATGATCAAGCTGATAGCGACCGGTTTGGTAACGTAACTCGTTCAGTTTTTCTGTGTTTAAACAATCGTAATTCACATAGGTTGGCACGTGTTTACTTTCTCGTTGGCGTCTGTCAGGGCAACCTGTTGGTGTAGCTTCGCCTATATACCATGCAACATCAGCAACTGGATGCCCTTGACGTAAGATATATTGCCCTCTTGAAAGGTATTCAAACCAAGCTTTTCCGGCCGTTTTAAACCAAGGCTGAGTTGCATCAACATGCGCTCCCCACTTATCCATGGTCATACCGGGCACGACATGTGTATTCGCTTGATGAACGAACCGATGGAATACAAATTCGTTTACACCCAAGGCCCATGTTTTATCACCATCGAATTTCGCATACGCTGGATTAAACTTCCAGTTATGATCTACGGTTGCAGTAAAGGCTTCGGCAGATATGACATTTCGGTTATATATGTGACCTGCGGAAATTGCTGACGCTAACATATAGATATCACGTTTTAACCAGAACTCACCCATCGGTATGTCGACTTTACTGCCAGCGTCCAACTCATTAAACGGCCCATGCCCGTATGGTTCCGTATAGGTTTTCAAACCATCTTGATGCGCTAACTCAGTAAAGTACTCGTAATAGTTTTCGGTGATTAGTTTATTGCTAAAATCGCGTATATCCCAAGTAATATCCTCTGACGTTTCAGCTGAGTCCACAAACTTACCAGCGAGCAAAGGCAAAAA
The DNA here is from genome assembly GCF_056173245.1 of Paraglaciecola sp. QJM3NY_14. Taxonomy (NCBI): domain Bacteria; kingdom Pseudomonadati; phylum Pseudomonadota; class Gammaproteobacteria; order Alteromonadales; family Alteromonadaceae; genus Paraglaciecola; species Paraglaciecola sp. QJM3NY_14. Next base: position 105,692 of record NZ_JBWBUI010000002.1, on the reverse strand, counting down.
AGGTATTAAGTCGTAGCCTTTATACTGTTTAAACTGTCGGGCATAGCCTTGTGTCCAGTTTTGCCCGCCCACCTCATAACTATCAATTTCTAGATACTGCATTACTCCCGGTGCCACTTCTTTTACCTTATCGATAACGTTGGTAACATAAGCGCTGTAGTGATGTTTAAATGCAGCGCGGCTGAATTTGTCCACTTCTAGACCCCGTCCTTCATCGGTAGGAGGTATATTCGTTGTTCCTTTAGCTGTAAAACCAAATCGCATTATTGTCCAGTCCCCCTCGGGCAACTCTGCTGTTAGGTGACCATCGTCTGATAGCTTGTCGGTCAGATCGACAATCGATCTTGGGTCAATAATATGCGCTTTTTTAGGGTTACCAATTGGGGGAAGGTCATGGTATTTGGTATGAGTCGCAGATGTGCGTCCTAAAAAGTTTCCTATTCTAGGTGTGGAAGCAAGACGAGCCTCAAATATGTTTAAGGTCTTATCAGCAACAATTCTAAAATATTTAGCCGTTACTCCTTCAAAAGCAGCATCAAGTGCCCACCGGACACGGCCAGGCCGATTGACCCGCATATCGGTGTGCTTTTTAAAGTTCGTCCCATCTTGCGAATACTGGAGTTCATACTTTATATGTTTCCCCCAGTTTATATCGACACTGGCAAAGCGAATGGTAACAGGCTTTTCATAACTAAACTGTAGCCACACAGGTTCCCCGTTTTTTGATTCAATGGTCGAGACATTATCAACTTCGGTATTGTTCACTACCGTGACATCAAATTCAGGATCAGACGCTGTTATGATTGGCCTAAGTTGAGAATCAATTATATCGGTAGGCAATGAGGGGTAAGCGAGTACCGCTATATCATGATAATAGTCAAGCATAGTCATAGGTTGGTCTAATCTGAGACTTATTTTCCCCTCGTTACTAGCGTCACTAGTCACGACTGATTCACTCCAAGTAACTTGCTTCATGCTATGTTCTGGTTTGTTCCAGGGCCCACCACTTGACGACCATCCGTCAGCATTGTGAATGCCAAATGTCAAACCAAGGCGCTTAGCTTCAGAGGCCATATGCCCTATCAGTTCAATGTGTTTTTCCGAGTTAAAAAGTACTTTTCCTTTAGAAATATTACGGCCAAGATTGAAATACAATACGCCTCCTATGCCAGCCTCAGCTATACTTTCAAAGTCTTTGGTGATCCCTGCTGCAGACATATTGCTATTCATCACGTGATACCAAGTATAAGGTCTGCTGTCGGAAGGTGGTGACTGAAAGTTTTGCACTAAGGTTTGATACTGTGTCTTCTCTTTAGCGCGAGGGATAGCTTGACTATCGACGTTTGACTGTGTTTTTGTACTTTGTCGATTCTCGCAACCCGTTAATGTGCCAATAGTGAGAAAGGTTGCGAGCATTAGTATTTTATTATTTAACTTCATGAATACCTCATTTCGTTATTTTCTGTTTTTCTAGTGCTACATAAAACAGGGCATAATTCGCTTTGAGTTGATTTTGTCTAGGACTATGTTGTCAGTGTGCTTCTTATAAACTTTCAATCGTAATATTTCGGAAAGCGACGATATTTGTAGCGTCGCCATGGTCTTTGTAAATTTTGCTTCCATGATGTTGAAACGCAATAACCCCTTTTCTATCTTTAGAGTCTTCAACATGGGTTGTTAAGGTGCCATTGACATAAATTTTTAATTCAGAGCCAATACACACAATTTTCAAAGTGTTCCATTCTAAGTGTTTGTACGCGTCTTGTTGCTCTTTCCTCCAAGCACCTAAATGACTTCTAATGAAGTCTTCATCACGATGTGATCGAGTCGGGTGAGTGGGATATAGCCATTTTCTTCTTGATTGATCGAATAATGCGCCTGTCCATTTTCGATCACTAGGGTCCACTTCCGCTTGATAACCAATCACTTGTTTTCCATTGTCTGTATCTACAATTTGGCCGCGAAAAATGATGCCTGAATTGCTGAATTCTGAGGTATTCGGCATTTTGACTTGTGCTTGTAAAACGAAGTCAGAATATTCAGCTTTCGTTGATAGAAACCAATTTTTCTGCGAAATAAGATGTAGTTCGTTATTTACAACCTCCGCATGACCGTATGTGTAGACATTTTTAAAGTTAGAAAGCTTATCGTCTATTAAGCTCTGCTGTGCTAAAGACTGATAAGATATAGTTGCTAATAGTAAGACAATGAATAAAGTTGATATTTTCATAATTGGATGCTTTTTCTCTGAATGTTTTGACTTGGGCGTTAGTCATATAAAACAATACCTCTCCATCTTCCTCTAGCGAAAGCTGTTCCGCCGTTTTCAGGAATTTTCCCATTTGTGACAGCTTTCGCTTCAACTCGTAGGATATCGTTGGGTTTAAGCGTCAATGATCCGAGTTGGAAATAATTCTCCTGATAGTCGATTGCCGTTTCCTTGTTAGTAACCTGTGCTATCAATTGATCATTAAGAAAGACACGTTATGATGATTCCCCATCAATCTCTCCTAGTGTCACTAAAGTTACTTGTGAAAATACGCGCTTTTCTAAGGGCTTTTTACTCCAAATATTGTCTGAAACTTTTAACTCGGCTGAGACCCAAGTATCTCTGTATGCATCTTTCCGAGCATCAATAGAAAGTGCTTCATTATTCTGGTCGTAGTAAAAAGGTATATTGCCAGCTGAACCAAATTCTTTATCCGCTTTAAGGATTAGGCTGTACTCTTTGATCTTGAGAAACTTTGTTTTTTGTTTAATTGGGTCTGGGAAATAACGAGTCTCTTTTGGCCCCTTACCCGAAGGTACATAGGAAGGATCTTGGGTAAGAATAAGTTTATCTAACTCGAAACCGTCTTCTCGCATCGAAACGGAGAGGTTATGTATCCCCTCATTTGGAACTTCAATCCAGACAGTGTTTGGTGTTCCACAATGATTTCCTTGAACCCTTTGATTAGAAGACCATGTCCAGCTGTCTTTGCCTTTACATAATTGAAGGCGCTTACCACTGGCGGGCCACTGCGCGTTCAGGCCGAAGTGTACGCCGTTATCTTCGCTGCCTGTGCTGTAAGCTCTTGCCCAAATATAGTATTTCCCTCTTTCTCGAAAATGTATTGGATATGTAATGATGGCTAGTTTACCGGGCTTTGCTGAAAAATTTTTACCTTCGATGAGCTTCTCATTATGATGAGTTCGCGTGTCAGGTAGCAGTTCAATGTAACTGTTTTGACTTGCGCCCTGAACGTGCAACGGATCATTATCAGCGAAGCCGTGTAGCACTGCGCTAGAATCATTAAATACTATCCATCTTCTGTGATCGCTATAAATCTGCGTTGCATACTGTTCCGCTTCAATAACAACTAAACCATTCTTGCTCTGAATTGGGGTATCTCTTAACGCTAAAGTAGCGTTAGCAAGCTGACTGTTCTCAAGTGCCTTAGTGCTTGACGATACTAGAAAAAAACACAGTACCGTCAAGTTCTTGCAGCTTTTGTTACGAATCAAAATGCTTACTCTGTGTCGTTGGTGATTCGGAAATCAAATTGAACTGATAAGTACCTGGTTGAAGATCGAATGAATCGCTAATAGGTTTTTCATTCAAAACTTTAGATTTATCTATCTTGTAACCTACTGGTATGACCACTCTTGCTGTCGAGTTTTGGGGTATTACTACATCTAGTGTTAGTAAGCTATTTTTCGTACTCCAAGAGACTTTTACCTCGCCTTGAGGCGTTGGATATGAACCTTCAACAAAATTAAGCTTTGCTGTAATTTGGGGAGCAATCGTGATTTCCTTAAAACCTGGTTTGGCGGGCTTAATACCCAAGATTCCTTCATAGAACCACTTTGATATTGTGCCATAAGCATAATGGTTGAGTGAATTCATACCTTGTGGATTGAATCCATCTTCAGAAGAGTACGAGTTCCAACGTTCCCATGTAGTCGTTGCACCATTATTAATTGAGTAAAACCATGATGGGTAAGTTTCTTTAAAAATAAGCTCGTAGACTAAGTCACTTCTGCCTGAGTTTTGAAGTGTTTCCGCCAGCAAAGGGGTACCTAAAAAACCGGTACGTATATGCATATCTGATGCTTCAATAAGTGCTATCAGTCTGTCTTGTGCTGTTGCTCTTTCAGACTCAGGAATCAGATCGAATGCTAATGATAATAAGTATGCGGTTTGTGTTGCTTTACCTTTGATCACGTTCAGGTTTGAATCAAAAAACGTATTTCTGAAAGCGTTGGCTATTTCAGTATGCAATGCATTCAAAGTTTTAAGATCTTTCACTTTATTCAGTTCTTTGGCGGCCTTGGCTGTCATTTCTACTGAGCGAGCGAAAAAGGCGGTTGAAATAAGCGAGAAATCAGTATCCCCACGGTTTGCAGACTTGCCTTCTGCTTCTGGAAAAGGTTGTAACCAATCTCCAAATGTTTTCATATGAGATACATAGTTAGTTGACTGACTTTTATGGTACTCAACCCAAGCGAGCATTGACGTATAGCTGTCTTCAAGTATTTTGTCGTCTCCGGTCATTATATAGAGTTCCCAGGGTAAAATTGTCGCAGCATCTCCCCAGCCAGACGATGTCCAATCTATCCATTTCACATATGGAATATAAAGCGGAACGAACCCATCTGTTGTTTGTTCTTCGCGCAGACTTTTTAGCCACGCCGACCAAAAGCCATATGAGTCTGACATGTACAAAGAGGGGGTAACAAAAGCGTTTGCATCGCCTGTCCAACCGAGCCGTTCATCCCTTTGGGGACAATCCAGAGGAATATCAAAGAAATTACTTTTTAGACCCCAGTTAATATTCTCAAACAGCTTATTCAGCTTTGGATTCGAGCTGTTAAAGTTTTTGTAAAGTTCAATATCAGAATGTTGAACATTGGCAGTTATCCAATTGATATTTGGTTTTTTGGTTTCATCAAAACCAGAAACTTCAACATAACGGTAACCATGGAAGGTGAATGTCGGTTTGTAGTTTATTACTGATGTTTTTGCTGGAAGATAATAATCAGTTGAATGCGCAGAGCGATAGTTCTCAGTATAAAACGCCCCCTTATGTAACGCTTCTGCAAATCGAATTGATACTTGCTTCCCTTTTGTAACTGGTAAACTAAGTGAAGGGACACCCACCATATTTTGGCCGAAGTCAAAAATAGCAGTACCTGGTTTGGTTTGAGTAACAGAGATTGGATTAAGCGTTTCTATTTCTCTTATAGGAAGATGACGTTTTGGGCGTAAATTTACAGATTGCAAAACATCTTCTACTACTACTTTACTCCAACCAGAGTCATCAAAGGTGTGTGTTTTCCACCCCGGCATTTCATAACGTTGGTCATACCGCTCACCGTCATAATTACTAGCAAAGCGAATCGGACCATCCTGCGTGGACTTCCATGTGCTATCCGATGCTATAATCTCTTTGCTTCCATCAACGTAAGTAATTTCTAACTGAGCTAAAAAGCGAGGGCTTTGCTTGTGATCTGTGTCTAATAGATCTGCAATCCTTCCTGCATACCAGCCTCCAGCAATTGTTGAGCTGATAACATTTTCCTTCGACGTCAGTAGGGGAGTAACATCGTATGTGAGGGTCTCAATTCTTTTCTTATAAGGTGTCCAGCCGGGCGTAAGGACATCGGATTTCGCAACATCTCCACCATTGATAAATACCTTAAAAACGCCTTTCGCAGTGACATAAAGTCTGGCTTTTTGTACATCAGGGAGTACGGTAAACGGTTTTCTTAAGTATTGAGGTGTAGCTAGCACTTCTTGAGATGGGGATAAATTAGTATCTGTTGTAGCAGCACCAATCCATTTTCCTACCCAGTCATTATTCTGTAGAAGCCCCATTTCAATAGTTTGAATTGGGCTCCAGTCGGACATGCTATTTACCTGATCCCAAATTCTTACTCTCCAGAAGACCTTTTCTCGTGAATGCAATTCTTGGCCCTTATAAGAGATCCAAGATGTTGATGACGACGAGATCTTTCCACTATCCCATTTATTGGGAGCAGACTGAAGCTGCTTGATGGATGTAGCCACTTGTATTTGAAAAGCTGTCTGCTCTAGGCCGCTTGTTTGATCGGAAGGAAGCTTCCATGAAAAGCGAGGCTGTTTTTCATAGTAACCCAAAGGGTTTGCAAATCCTTCTCCCACTCTCAACTCCTCTGGAGGAGCGTTAAGTGAGCTGACCTCATTGGTTGAGCAGCCGATTATTAGTTGGCTGATTAAAAGTGAGATTGAGATAAATATGATGAATTTCACTGCGACTTACCATCCTTTTGACTAGGTTGACTGATCTGAAATACGTTGCTAATGCTTTTTTGAAAACCTATTCGATGTGCGTTTGCTTCAATCTCTCCTTGGTTCACGGCAATTGCTTGGGTATATGGGCGCCAACCTGAAACTGAGCCCTCATCTTGTCTAATACGATATGAAATAACTGCACCTGGAGTGTCGCTTGATATTGTGATTTTCCCGTTACGTTTTTTAAATACCGGCGCAGATGTCTTCGGTTGTACATCGCTACCATTCCATAATTTCGTTACAAGCTCTCGTTCGGGTAAAAGTGGATCATCATCAATCTCAACAAGCCAGCGATCCATTTCATGCTCCAGTTGGTTGAGCACGGGTTTGTAATTCTCAATATTTGCTAAATTGGATAGCTCGTGAGGATCTCTACAAACGTCAAATAGCTCGTTTACAGGCTTTTTAGTGCGAAACCATTGCTTTTGATCGGTAGTTAGCTTGCTTGCTTTTTCAAGTGATAGTAACTCCTGCATCGTCGGGATCTTTTCACGATAAGCTACAGGCAGATAATAAGGCGTGTCGGGTTGATAATTTCGAATGTATTTATAGCACTTACTTCTCACCGCTCTTATTCTGTCAGTTATCGCATCAAAGCGGTCTGCTGCAGCATGTATGTATTCTCGTTGTTGAGTATCTTGTGAGAGAAAACTTCTACCTTGCATATAATCTGGCTGTGAAATACCGGCCATATCAAGTGCGGTGGGGGCAAAGTCAACAAATGAGATTAACTGTTCGTCAATTGTTCCTGCTTTTTCACCGTCAGGGAAACGGATTACCATAGGAACTTTTAGACCACTATCATAGATTAAACGTTTTTGCCTTGGCAGCGGCCCCCCATGGTCTGAATAGAAAACGATAATGGTGTTGTCATACAAACCGTCTTCCTTTAATAGTTTGAGTATGGCGCCAATTTGTTTGTCTGTTTCGACGAGATTATTGTACATCTTCCAAAGGTCGTGCTGCACAACGAGCGTATCCGGCAGATACGGTGGAACAGGGAAGTGAGTATCTTTACTAATGTGTACAGGGGTGTGTTCTTTGTCGGTTTTAACGAGTGCTTCGGTGGGTAATTTGGAAATTTTTTCCGCGTTGTCAGAGTAGTAGTGTCTTTGTTCAATTTTACGGATGCCATAGGGTTCAAACAATCCTGACTCGTGTGTAGTGGTGAAATTAAAAACAGAGAAGAAAGGCTGGTTACTGGGTCGATGACGCCAGTGTGCATATATACCATTTTCATTCCAAGCACTATCTGGCGCTGTAAATTGATAATCAGTTTTATAATTATTTGTAGTGAAGTACCCAGCTTCTCGCATTAGTTGACTTAACATTTTAGCGTTAACCGGAGGTACAGCTTCATACTTTGGTAACCCAGTTTCCTGTGTATTTGAAGAGGTACGCATATTATTGGCGCCCATTGAAGTCGGATATATTCCTGTTGCTATAGCTGCTCTGCTTGGGGCGCAAACACCTGAAGTAGAGAACACATTGGTGTATACCACTCCTTCTTTAGCCAAACTATCAATATTGGGTGTCGCTACCGTATCGTCACCGTACAAGGCCAACGTAGGGCTCATATCTTCGATTACTAGCCAAATAATATTTTTAGGCTGCGATCCCACACCATCTTGTGCAAAGGATTTAGCGGGAGATAAAAATTGTCCTATTAAAATAAGTAGCGAGATAATTATTGTATTGCGATTCATGAGTTGTCCTATCACTTACTCGTTTACGTGGTCAGCCATAAGCCGGTGCGACATAGAATTATCACTATGTTAACACTTTTTTAATCAAATGTAGTGAAATATAGTCATAATCAATCTTTGTTGTCAGTGTTATCCTCCTAATATGGTGCTTAGACCTGTGCTTCTGTCTTTATTTCCTACACTAGTATCGGTACATTATTTGGCGATAACAAACTAAAACTCCCTGAATACTTTTGTATCTAACTGCTTTAGATACACTTATTGTCGACTTCGGCGTTTTACTCGAATACTGATTGGTCAATCCCACTTGGTGAGCGAAAAAGATTGTAAATGACGTTTTAATTGTTTAAAATTGTTAACGCTGTATTAACGTTTAGGTATTTAGGAGTTTGAATTGAAATCTCTTTGTCGCTTGTTGAGTACGACGTTTTTGGGGGGAGTATTGCTTACACCAAGCCTTGCTTCCGCTCAGACTTTTGACAAAAGCGCTTGTTTTGCAGTGGAAGCAGTCGATCGTGTTTGGTCAGGTCACCGTGTCGCTTTTGACTTTGTGACCAAAGGCGATCGACAAATAGTCGCTTATTATGATGCAAGTAGACAAATGAGCGTTGCCTACCGTGAGTCGCCAACGGGAAATTGGTTTTTTCAAAAGTTAGATAGTTACCTTGGTTGGGACAGTCATAACAGCGTTGTTATTGGATTAGATGAGAAAGGGTATATTCATATTGTTGGCAATCTGCATGTGAATCCAATTGTCTATTTTCGGAGTGAAAACCCTTACGATGTGCGAAGCCTTAAACGCGTTGAGTTTATGGCGGACAAGGTAAGTGAAAGCCGAATGACATACCCTGAGTTCTTCAATGATGCGGATGGCCATTTATACTTTAAGTACCGAAACGGCCGAAGCGGAAGCGGAAATGAAATCTACAATGCCTTTAATGCAGGCTCAGTTAGTTGGGACCGACTTCATCAAACTCCCCTTGTTGACGGCGAAGGAGAAAGAAATGGATATTTTTGGGGGCCTGTTTTGGGGCCTGACGGCTTCTTTCATCTTTCTTGGGTGTGGCGAGAAACGCCTGTCGCATCCTCAAATCACGATATCTCTTATGCGAAGAGCCGTGATCTAGTCTCTTGGGAGACGTCGAATGGAAAGCCCCTTCAGCTTCCTATGACACTCAATAGCGCCCAGGTGGTTGTACCTTTGCCACAAAAATCAGGGTTACTAAATGGTCATACCCCCATTGGGTTTGATCGTCAGGGGCGCCCTATTATTTCTTATCAAGCTTATGATAAGGAAGGGCAGAGTCAGTTATTTATTGCTATTAACATCAACGGAGAATGGCGCCGTCACCAAGTATCTTCATGGAAGGGCTCAAGGCAAGATCTTGATATGACAGGAGCCTTACCTACCACGTTAAGCGTTAAAAAGCCTGCTAAGACTCTCGATAATGGTGATATCCAAGTTTATGCAACCTTTGAAAATAATCGTTTTGCTTACAACTTAGACGTCGATACTTTGAGGGTCAAATCACAGAGTATCGTGTCTGAAATACCTGAAGCTTTACAATCATTCGATAAACCAAACGATATGCCCCTTTATACGGCTCCAGCTAAACGGTTAGAGGAAAAAGGGACCTATTTTACAGGTGACAAAAAATTCTACTTAGCGTGGGAATCGCTGCCACCTAACAGAGATAAAGGCAGAACGTTTATTCCAGAACCAACTACTTTGACCATGCACTGCATTGAGTAGTGATCGGTAGCGGTTTCGCATACACATTTTTCGATACTTGTTATCTCAATTTTATTAGGAACTATAATGAAAAAAATCAGGGTTAGCCTCATTGGGTTATTTGGTGCTGTCTTAACATCCTTATCCTCTAGCGTTGTTGCAGCTGATAAACCCAATATCATATTTATTTTGACTGACGATTTGGGATTTAACCAGGTTGGTGCGTACGGCAACTCGCCCATTAAAACGCCTAATTTAGATAAGCTTGCGTCAAATGGAATTCGATTTGACCAAGCCTATGCGGGCAACACTGTTTGTTCGCCCTCAAGAGTGTCTTTGTTTACAGGGCGAGATGGGCGCTTAATGACAAACAATTCAAATACCGTTCAATTGACTGATATGGATGTGACGTTGGCGCACGTGCTCAAGCATGGTGGTTACGATACGGCTTTATTCGGTAAATACTCAATTGGGTCTCAGATGGGCGTTACCGACCCACTCGCGATGGGATTTGATACTTGGTTCGGCATGTATTCAATTCTAGAAGGCCACAGACAGTACCCACAAATTTTATGGCGTGATGGTAATAAAGTCCGTATTCGCGAAAATGAAGGCGGCAAGAAAGGCGCATACGCCCAGAAACTATTTACAGAAGAGGCCATAAAATACATTAATGAGCCGAGAGAAAATCCATATTTCATTATGCTGGCTTATTCTTCTCCCCATGCCGAACTGGGTGTTCCAGAGAAATACAGTGACCAATACAAGTTTGACGAAACCCGCTATACAGGCATGGCGTCGGGCGTTCCCGCTGACAAATATGCCTCATATTATCCTGAGCCGATCGAAAAGCCTAATGCTACTTTAGCGGGAATGGTTTCTGCGTTAGATGATTATATTGGGCAGATAGTCAAAGAGCTCGAGGCGAGCGGGCAGCTTGATAATACGCTTATCTTTTTCACATCAGATAATGGTCCACACGATGAAGGCGGAGCAGATCCTGAGTACTTAAAGGCGTCAGAGCCTTATCGTGGAATGAAACGCGATTTATATGACGGGGGCATTCATGTACCCATGATCGTGCATTGGCCAGAAAAAATTAAAACCTCTCGAGTCGATGAAACGCCTTGGTTGTTTGCAGATGTAATGCCTACGTTTGCTGACGTCGCAGGGGTCAATTTGAACATGGTTCCGCGAGTAAAGACTAATGGTAAGTCAATCATAGGGCTACTCAAGTCACAGCCAAATAAAATGGAGGAGCGGGTTTTGTATTGGGAGTTTTCAAAGCAAGTTGGCGATCCTAACTCGGGTGTTATTGGAGATACGTACCAAGCTGCGCGTAAGGGCAAATGGAAAGCCGTTAGATATGGCTACGATGCGCCACTAGAACTTTTCAACATCGAGGCTGATCCTTCTGAATTAAAAGAAATGTCTAAGCAACATCCAAAAGTTGCAGCTGAATTTCTGAGCCTGTTTGAAGAAAACAAAGACTAACTATCTCTCGGGATACTTAAGAGCCAATAGTATTATGAATTTAAATAAAATATTTAGAAAAAATTCGCCCAGTGGATATAAAGCATTACTCACGTTTTCAATTATCTCCGGTCTTATGTCCACCGGTTGTGCGCATCAAGAGTCTTTGCCAAACTCAACGGAAAATACTGTAGACAGGCAGGTTGGATACTTCGCAGATAATGGGGTAGGTAATCCGTTAGCAATTGTACAGCACCCGGCTGGAATACATCAAAACGGTATCACTTATGTTTCCTATCAGGGCCCGAAAGAAGATCCTTATATTGCGTCTTATAACCATCAAACTAGAGAATGGCTGGGGCCATTTAGAGCTGGGATCAGTGAATTAGGTAGACGCGATGGAGGAAAGAAATTCGATAATCATGGTAAGCCAACCATGTTAATTGATGATGAAGGATATATTCATATTTTTTACGGTGGGCATGGCGGTCAAGCATCGAATGGGAAAAACCCTCTTGGTAATACTCACCATGGAGCGAATAAACACGCTGTTTCCAAAAGACCATATGATATCTCACAGTGGGAAGACCTGAACAATATCACTCCGTTTGGTACCTATAACCAAGCACTCAAAATGGACAATGGCGACATTTATTTATTTTTCCGCCACGGTGCTCATCGAAGTGATTGGGTATACCAAAAATCTGTTGATAACGGTCGAACGTTTGCTTCACCTGTTTCTTTCCTAAAGCACAAACGTAGAACTGATATTGACGCGGTTGATAGCTGGTATGCATGGGCGGGAAAAGGGCAAGGAGACAATATTATTGTCTCCTACGACTATCACGTTTGCTGGGACGGAGGTGCAGGTGTGAATGGTCGCGGCCACACTACAGAGCGCCACGACGTGTATTTTATGTCGTTTAATACCAAAACCGGAGAATGGAGCAATGTTGAGGGTGAAAAGCTCGTATTGCCAGTCACGCGCGAAGTCGCTGATGAAAAAACATTGGCGATGCGAACCGGCGATCTATGGACTTTTAATGGATCAACCCATTTGGATGCACAAGGCCAACCTCATATAGCTATCAATGCCGGTATAGACAAAGGTGCTAAAACCGGTGGACCAAAACAAACTAGACATGTGCGCTGGAACGGCAACAAATGGGTCGGTGGAAATAAAGTTGTTTCGCAATATGAGGGCGTATCGCGAGGTGACTTTACGGTCAGAGATCCTGAAAATATTCGCTACTTAACTGCATACAATCAAGACAATGATGCTGTTTTATCGTGGTGGCAGAGTCATGACGGTGGGGAACATTTTGTAGAGGATAAAACGGTCTTAAGGAAAACTAATGCTAGTTTTGCGATATCTGCATTTATCAAAGACGCTATCCCTGATGCACAAATGTTAGTTGCTGAAAAAGTCAGTGACGAAGGGATAAAAATGTACTTAGTGGGCGAGGGAGGTGCAGTTACTCGCTCTCTTGTTGACCTTAAAGCAGCTATACCAATTTCAAATTAAAATTTAATAAATGTCTTTTGGGCGAAGGGGTTTTTATAAAAACGCGCCGCGAGCCAACAGTGGGAAACGATGATGAAAAAAATGACAATGAAATTATCTGCTATAGCGCTTAGCTTAACGATGGGCTTAGTTGCTTGTTCTGAGCAGTCAGACACGGTGCAATCTAGTTCGAAAAAACCAGTTGTAGATATACAGGCTCAACAAATGAGCGAAGCTGTTGATCGTGATATTCAAAACACTGCAAAAGATGTAGGAACTAAGGTTGCGAAATGGCAAATAGCCCAGTTTGGAAACCTGAACTACATACCTGAATCTCATCGTGAAAAATCAGAAAATGCGAAGTTTTGGATCCAGGCATCATTTTACATTGGCTTAACTCGGTGGATAGACGAAACAAATGATAAGTCACTGAGTGACTACGTTAGTGATGTAGCGAAGAAAGAGAATTATGAACTCATACTTGAAAGACCCTACCATGCTGATGACCACGCGATAGCACAAACTTATCTGTGGCTGGCTGAGCGTACAGGTATAGAAGATGCTTATCTTCCTACCAAAGAAGTTTTCGATATGATACTAGAAAAGCCACCAACAGTTGGTTTGTCTATGGCAGATACAGAAACCAGTACGGGCAAATACCACCTTGAGGGAAATTGCCAACTGCGTTGGTGTTGGGCGGATGCATTATTTATGGCACCTCGGGCTTGGGCACAAATGAGTAAAGTCACGGGCGACCCAAAATATCTAGAATACGGCGATAAAGAGTTTTGGGCTAGTGCAGACTACCTTTTCTCAGATGAATATGGACTATTTTACCGAGATAGCCGTTACTTTGATACAAAAAGCGATAACGGCAAGCCTGTCTTTTGGGGACGAGGAAATGGATGGGTTTTCGCTGCAATTCCATTGATTATCGAAGAACTACCAAAAGATCACCCTTCTCGGGACAAGTATATAGAGCTTTATAAAAAGCATGCTGAAGGGCTAATGGTACTGCAAAAAGATGATGGCTATTGGCCAGCTTCGCTAATGGATGCCGACAAGGTTAAAACGCCTGAAGTAAGTGGTACGGGTTTCATTACGTTTGGCCTCGCTTGGGGCGTGAATAATGGTATTTTGACCGACGCACGTTCGAAGGAGGTTGTCGAAAAAGGTTGGGATGCTATTACTAAAGCTGTCACTGACGATGGACGCGTACATTGGGTACAGCATGTGGGCAAAAGCCCAGACCCAGTTAAAGAATCAGATTCTCAGCTTTATGGCTCAGGAGCTGTATTGCTTGCAGCATCTGAAATGTTGAATTGGCAACAGTAACTAATGTGTTTCACAGAACCTTAATCATTTAGTGATGATTAAGGTTTTTTTATCTGATTATAAATTAAAGCCACGCAAGTCCTCGCCGGAGAAACGCTTCATGCCACTCGCTAAAATTATAATTTTATCTATCACCTTACTGATGATGAGCTGCAGTTCTAAAGATCAGACAGTGGCCAACACGCATCCTGATAATTTAGCTGTGGAAGGTATTAGCGTACCGCTTAATGTACATAGCCGTGCGCCGACTCTGTCTTGGCATGCCAATGTAGATGAACAGACGCATTATCAAATTCAAGTAGCCACGAGTGTGACAGCGCTTATTGAAGGTCAACCGGATTTGTGGGATTCCGGTAAAACAGAATCTAGCCGGTCGATCAATATTGGCTATAAAGGAAAGACTTTAGCAAGCAGGCAAAAAGCGCATTGGCGAGTTCGCGTTTGGTCTAGAGCTAATTCGTTAGAATCAGATTGGAGTGAAATAAGTCATTGGGAAATGGGCTTAACCACTAACGCAGGTTGGTCTGCGAAATGGATCATGGCAAATAGACCTGAGGCATCTGCGCTTTCTCCTCAAGTATCCCAGTGGATTTGGAATGCAGCTAGCGACCAAAACCCGCAGAAGACGCGACCTGAATATATTGTAAAGAAGCTACAGGAACAGCCTACGGCCTCCTTATTAAGGCGCCAATTCAATATTGATAAGAAAGTGGTAGGCGCAAGGTTACATAGCACCGCTGCTGGCTATTACGAAATATTTATAAACGGCAAAAAGGTAGATTCGCGGATCATGGATCCTGGACAAACCGATTACGAAGAACGAATTCTATATAACACTGACGCCGTTGAGGACTTAATAACACCGGGTGACAATGTTATTGCCGCTCATTTAGGTAGTGGTTGGTACAGCGAAGAAATTGCTTTTTCTAAGCCAGATAAAAACTTGTCGTACGGTCAACCTAAGCTTATCGCTCAGTTAGAGATCGTCTTTGAGGACGGTAGCTCACAAACGGTTAGTACGGACAACTCATGGTATTGGCATACTTCACCAGTATTAAAAGAGGGGTTGTTTTCAGGTGAGTTATTTGACCAACGCTACGCGATAGATAACTGGATGACGAAAAAGGATACAGAGCTATCCGATGCTTGGGAAAATGTAAAATCGCTGCAAAGTTGGCCAACAAAATCTCTAGAACCTCAATTAATACAGCCAGTCCGCGTCGCTGATAAGCTGGTGGCTGAACGTATCCTTTCACCAAGAAAAGATGTGTGGGTATTCGATTTCGGCCAGAATTTTACAGGGATCCCTGAGCTGAACATAGCATTGTTAGACTTAGAAGAAGGCCAAGCTGTTTATCTAAAGTATGCTGAGTGGATTGATGATGATGGCAACATCAGTCAGAAAAGTGGTGGTGCTGCCCCGAAACTTAAGCAAACCGATGCATATATTGCTGGCAAAACTAACCCCAAAAAGTGGCGACCAATTTTTACTTGGCACGGTTTTCGTTATGTTGAAGTGGTTGGTTTAAAGTCGAAGCCTAAGCTCGACGCCATAAACGCATATCTGGTCAGAAGCGATGTGCCTGTAAGTGGTCATTTCTCAAGCTCGGATGACATGATTAATAAAGTTCATGACATGGCGTTATGGGGTTATCAAAGCAACTTAATAAGTGTTCCTTTTGATTGCCCGATTCGAGAGCGGGCAGGGTGGACTGGAGATGCGCATGCCGCTTTAATTACCGGGAACTATAACTTTAATCTAGAGAATTTTTGGTCAAAGTACCTAGGTGATTTTCGCACCTCGCCATATGTGGCACCTACTGTTGTACCTGGCAGGAGGTCACAAGGTGGGAAGTTTGATTGGGCCGTAGCTGAAATTATCATCGCCTGGGAACACTATCGTCATCATGGTGATATTACTGTGCTTACCGACCAATATGATAGCTTGCAGGAGTACATGGATGCGGGGCAGGTGGAATTAGACAATAACATGATAAGAACTGGCTACGGCGATTGGTGTGATCCAGTTAGAGAGCCTGGTATGGCAAGAGTTGGGGGAAGATGTACGCCGCAGCATACAAGCCATATTGTCACCAGTTCTGCTTTGTTTGCGCATGGTGCTGACCTGATGGCAAAGATATCGGAAGCGTTAGGTAAAAACACTCAGCAGGCTTTTTACAAACAACTTTTCGAGTCGGTTAAGAACCAATTTAACGAAGAAGTATTCGATCAGAATGCGGGACATTACGGTAGTCAAACTGCTGATGCAATGGCGTTAGCGTTTGGTATTGTCCCTAAAGACATGGAACACCAGGTTGCTGACAAATTGAATGAAGACGTAGTGGTTAATTGGGGCGGGCATGCATCGGTCGGGGCCTTAGGGCAAACTTATCTTTACCGAGCACTAAGTGATTACGGTTATGCAGACACCGCTTTTAATATTTTCAAAGCCGAAGGGTACCCTGGCTACCCTTATCTCATTAAGGAGCTAAACGCTACTACACTGTGGGAGCGAAAAGGTGGGTTTAAGCCTAAAGATAAACTTACTTTAGATGATGCTCCGGGCCGGTCGCTAAACCATCCGTTTCACTCAGGATATGACGGGTGGTTCTATGAAGGCCTAGGCGGGATTAGACCTTTCAAGGACACAGTAGGGTTTCAAACTTTTCAGCTTAAACCTGTATTTCCAACATCTTTGAACGCCGTAGATGTTAGTTACAACACGGGGTATGGGAAAATTGAAAGCCGATGGCGCAGAGCGAATAATCAAATAATTTGGGATTTTGTGATACCTCAAAATACCAAAGCGACAGTGTTCGTACCGAATCTAGAGCCGCGTATGTATAAACCAGGTAAGCATACAGTTGTGCTTGGAAATTAAATGATGAACAACAGTGCATAGAATGTATAGGGAGCAGCTATGAAAATTAGTAAATTTTCGCTACCCAGTAAACTACTGCCTGTAGTCGTCTGTGCAATGATCTGTATTAGTTTGCAAGGTTGTGCAAGCAAGCCTATTGCCGAACCTGAAGAGGTGAGCATTCAAGATGAAAAACTCCCTAACATCGTACTGATACTGTCTGATGATCATGCTTGGAATGATTACAGTTTCATGGGCCACGATATTGTACAAACTCCGAACCTAGATAAATTAGCAGCTGATGGCATCACGTTCAGGCATGCGTACGTGCCCACTTCTTTGTGTAGGCCGTCACTTGCAACTATCGCTACAGGATTGTATGCGTATCAACACGGCATCACGGGGAATAATCCATCTAAAATGGTGCCTGGTGGTAAAGAGGGGCAAAAATATCATCGCTTAAGAGAACAAATAATTGCGAAGATTGACAAGGTTAAAACGCTTCCGCAACTGCTTAAAGACAAAGGCTATATTTCCCTTCAAACTGGGAAGTGGTGGGAAGGGAGTTATTCTAGAGCTGACTTCGATGAAGGAATGACTCTTGGGTTCCCTCAACTTGGAGGAAGACACGGCGACGATGGCTTAAAAATAGGCAGACAAGGAATTGAGCCCATTACAGATTTCATTGACCGAATGGATGAACAAAACAATCCATTTTTTGTCTGGTATGCGCCTTTCATGCCTCATGCGCCCCACACACCACCCACGCGTATTTTAGAAAAATACGCTAGCTTTGATTTACCTGAATCCATTGCAAAATACTACGCAATGATAGAATGGTTTGATGAAACAACTGGCCAATTATTTGAACATATAGAAGAACGGGGCCTGTCAGACAATACTCTGGTTGTTTATGTTTCGGATAATGGTTGGATTACAAACCCTACTCAAGAGGGCCGATTTTTACCAAAATCTAAACAGAGTCCTAATGAAAGCGGTGTACGTACTCCCATAATCTATTCTTTGCCGTCCAAGTTTAAATCTGGATTTCGAGACGACTTAGTGAGCAGTATCGATATTGTCCCGACTATATTAGGCGCGACAGGTATAGAGGTACCGCCAGAGTTACCAGGTATAAATCTGTACGACAACTTGGTCAATGGTGAGCCTCTAGACAGAGACACTGTTTTTGGTGAAGGGTATGCTCATGATATGGATATAATAGACGATCCAGAATCGACACTTTTGTATCGATGGGTAATTAAAGGAGATTGGAAGCTAATCGTGAGTTATGACGGGAAAAATGCCAGTTATCAAAAGTATCATGATCAATTCCTAGTTGGGCCTCGTCTTTACAATTTGGCAGAGGATGAACACGAAAAGATTAATTTGGCTGCTAAGTATCCTCAAAAAGTGAACCTACTAAAAGACGAATTAGTGCAGTGGTATAAGCTCGAAGAAAGAAAAATGATCAAATAAAGGACCTAATAACGAGCAAGCATTTATCAATTTGTTTGCTCATTATGTTTGCAATGACTAGGGCCAATGTCTTTTTCCAATCTGTATATCGTAAAGCAGTTAACCACGATAACGCTCAATTCGAGCAATACTCCACCTATTGAGCCAATATAAATATTATTCGTTAGCCAAAAAATTGCTCCACATATAAATAATCGACGCATGGTAATACCTGACGCATAAAAAATTGCATATGTTCCAACGCAAGCCCCAAAAACGGGGAAAATATCAATCCAACGCTCAACGTTAGATGCACCCCAGACGATATTTAACAGAATAAAGACAATCCCAAAGCTTTTGTGATTGGATTTGATGGAAACGATTGTTCTTAAAAAATTGAGGCCGTTAGCTATCATTCCGGTCGTAGAGCCTAACAGCATGAAATGAATCGTCTGCAAGGCAAACATGGCGATAAGGCTAAGTTTCAATTTAATATCTTTTTTCTGGGTAAAAGTGAATATTGCAACTAGAAAGCCTAATACCCCAAATATCTGGCCCAAAATCTCCAACGTCATAATAGACCTTCGCTTTTTGAGTTGAGTAAAATTTACGTGGCATAGTTCAAAGCTATGCACACAAACTGGTTTGCCTGCGTTGGCGGTAAGTGTTTAGTTAATATCTAAATCCCAGGTTTTTGTATCAAGGATTTGCTCTATAGAGGCTAAGTGATGAGCCTCTTTAATAGCAGGCTCATCAGTATTCCTAATCGCTGAATTCCTTTATTAAGCTGTTAATGGTTTCTTTTGCATCCCCTAACACCATTCTTGTATTGTCTTTAAAAAATAGTGGGTTATCGACACCGGCAAAACCTGCATTAATGGAGCGTTTGAGTACGAAGACCGATTTCGCTCTATACGCTTCAATGACCGGCATACCGTAGATGGGGCTGCCTTTCATTTCCTTCGCTGCAGGGTTGACTACATCATTAGCACCAATAACAATCACGACGTCGTAGTTTTCCATCCTTGGGTTTACATCATCCATTTCATACAGTTGGTCGTATGGTACGTCAGCTTCTGCAAGAAGCACATTCATGTGCCCTGGCATTCGCCCCGCAACAGCGTGAATAGCGTAATCAACACTGCATCCGTTATCTTCCAACAATGTTTGCAATTCTCTGACGGCATGCTGAGCTTGTGCAACAGCCATACCGTACCCAGGAATGACTAGCACAGCTTGTGCCGCTTCTAGCACGTAAAAAGCATCTTGCGGTGAAAGGATTTTCACTTCGCCCTTGATTACTTCCCCTTGCTCAATAGGCTTAGAGAAACCTGAAAGTAAGACATTCATAAGGGACCGATTCATCGCTTTACACATTATATTGGTGAGAATAAGACCCGAGGCGCCTACTAAAAGCCCTGTTACAATTAGAATGGTATTGCCGATAGCTAAGCCTGCAGCAGTTGCTGCAATCCCTGAGTAACTATTCAACAGTGCAATCACAACAGGCATGTCCGCTCCGCCAATTGAGATCGTAGCCCAAAGACCAAAACTTAATCCCAGTATAATAATTACATATAGCCACAGCCCATTGAGAGGTTCTAATACAAAGAGAATACCCGCTATAACCATACCCACTAGATGCAATATGCTTAGTTCTCTTAGGCCTTTGAATATAAAGGCTTTAGAGGACATTTTGCCAGATAGTTTCCCCCATGCGACTAAAGACCCTGAGAATGTTATTCCACCTATTAATAGCGTTATAAGCAGCGTTACCAATAATGTATGATGATTCGATCCTGGGGGTTCTACTCCAATACTCAGAACTGTAGACCAAGCTAGTAGCAAAGAAGCCGCTCCTCCGAAGCCGTTGAATAATGAGACCATTTCAGGCATTTGTGTCATTTGTACTGATCGTGCTTTCCAACCGCCATAGCATGCGCCAATAAGCATGCCTGCAAAAATATATTGGTAAGTTATGATCTGGTGGTCTAGCAGCGTGGCGACGACTGCTACTAGCATCCCTATAGCTGAAATAAAGTTTCCTTTTCGTGCACTACCTGGATGACTGAGCAGCTTCAAGCCAAAAATAAACAGCCCAGCGGCCACAACATAAGTAAGATTTATGATAATTTCTATAGTCATTTGGAGCGGCCTTTAATTAGAATCTTTCTTTTTGAACATGCTAAGCATTCGATCAGTTACTAAATAGCCACCTACCACGTTAATGCTCGCCAAGGTAACTGCGGCGGTGCCCAGTATGGTTGTTAGAAGGTCATGATCTGCACCAGAGGCCACAAGAGCGCCAACTAACGTGATACCCGATATAGCGTTTGAACCAGACATTAACGGTGTGTGAAGGGTGGCAGGAACTTTTCGGATTAATTCGAAACCAAGAAATGCTGCGAGCAGCACAATGAAAAATAGATAGATAGTTTCCACGTTAAGCTCCTTTGTATGCTTCGATTAGCATATCGTTTGTAATAGATCCGTTATGGGTAATAACACAGTTAGTAAGAATGTCGTCTTCTAGATCGAGCAGGAAATTTCCGGTATCTGCATCTATAAACTCATCAAGTAGATTGAAGATATTATTGGCATACATATCAGTTGCATCGCGAGCCACCTCTTGGCTCCAGTTACCGTTTCCTACTAAGGTGACGCCATTTATTTTGATAGTTTCACCAGCCTTAGAGCCTTCCACATTGCCCCCAGATTGAGCAGCCATATCGACTACCACGCTGCCTAACTTCATCTTTTCAAGGGTGCTGCTCTTTATCAGTAACGGGGGCTTTCTACCGAAAAGTTGTGCAGTTGTAATAACGATGTCTGAGTCAACGATTGCTTTTTGCTGGGCGGCTTCTAACTTATGTTTCTGCTGTTCTGTTAGCTCTTTCGCATAACCATCTTTTGTTTCGCCAGTATCTCCGATATCAATTTTTAAAAATTTGGCTCCCAATGACTCAACTTGTTCAGCAACAATCGGTCTGGTGTCGTAAGCTAATACACTTGCGCCTAACCGCTTTGCGGTGGCAATAGCTTGTAGCCCAGCCACCCCAGCCCCAATAATAAATATCTTCGCGGGTTTGATTGTTCCTGAAGGAGTCATCATCATAGGTAAAATTGAAGGTAAGTTACCCACTGCTTTCATTACCATGACATACCCAGCCAAACTGGCTTGAGAACTAAGTGCATCCATTTTCTGAGCTCTTGACGTCCTGGGGATCATTTCAACAGACAAAGTAGTAATGCCGGTCTGACATAGTTTGGTGACCAATGATTTTTGGAAGAAGGGGTCAATATGGCCAATCACAATTGCATTATTCGCCAGTCGAAGGATGAACTCTTCATTAGGACTGTTAACACACAATAGGATATTAATTTGGGAGATAATGGGTTCAATTGTATCGACAACGTGAGCGCCAGCTGCTTCAAACTCTTTATCTTCGTAAAGCGATAGGGCGCCGGCATCTTGCTCAATAAATACATCAATACCTTTACGGGTTAGTTTGGCTACGGTATTCGGTGACGCCGCACATCGCTTTTCTGTGTGCGAGGTTAAAAGCGCACGCTTTGCTTCATTTAAGATTAGGATTTTCAATTATCTCTCCTTTTTTGCTAACAGGAGAATGAGTAAACGACTCATTCAGTACACGTTTTCTGTCGTTTACTGATTTAGAGGTGCCGAGTAAAAGCTAGTGAAATGAGCCCGCGATTTCGATTATTTATATTCTTGTGTTGAGATCGCGCGCTTGAATATTAGTATGAGCGGTTAAAATTACTCAAGATGAAACACCTGCGACAACTCAGTCGTAACCGGCTCGTTATCGTCAAAGGTTTCCATAATATCTGCCATGTACGCCCACCATTTTTTTACTATGGGGTTTAGAGGGAGTGACTCCATGGTGTGCGTATCCTCGCGTTTCAATACTGCAAACAGTTTGTTAGACCTTGCTTCATAAAAAATGCTGTAGTCGGAGACACCAGAGCTCTTTAGTTCATGCACTAACTCAGGCCAAATTTCATCATGTCGTTTTTTATATTCGACTTCAAAACCTGGCTTGAGCGTCATTACAAATGCTATTTTTTCCATTTTTACTGCTCGAAGTTATTAAGGTAATTTTTCCACTGATCTAGTGACGTAATTTCACCAGCCCCTTCCCAGCCGAAACCTGAGTAATATGTTAATTTGCCAATTTGAGAAGATTGCGTTACCAACCATATATGGCTCGTATCTTTGGTCTTTGAAGGAGTGTGAATTATCTTCTTGACCTGGCTTGGTTCAATTAAAGCGCCGGTTCCTAGTCCTTTTTGGTCTATTTCCTCCCATGCGGCGATCCAGCCTTGTTGCTTGTTCTGATATACGCTGGCTTTCTCATCGTGAGTGGCAACGCCTATAGCAATAGGGAGCGAGGCAGGAGCTCCATTTAAGTAAAAAATAGAGTCGACTTTGTACAACTGAGAGCCGAGAGATAGCGACACTGTTTTCTCTTCTTTAACTTTACCTAATGGCGTTTCAAAATCGTAATAGAGCGTAAACTTAACTTCGTCACCATTATTTTGATGTATTTTATACGTCGTAAAGTTATGTGCGTAATAGGGGGTGTCATCTACCCAAACTGCGCTACCACCAACACCGCGACTGATACCCGTGTGGTATGGGTCGTAACCTTCCCCTCTGTCTTTGTGGTATGTTTGTCCTGCGAAATGCATTTCATACCACTTATCAATAATTGAGTAATCTACTTTTTTCAGCCAAGCGTCGACACCGCTCGCATGCCCGGCTAATGGTGCTGCAGGTCCATATACTCTAAATGCTACTTTGTCGTTTTCCCAAGCAAAGTCGTCACGTCTCTCAGGTACAAATGAAGCGTATGATTTTACTTTATCTGCGTTTTCATTTGGTTGCGCTTGTTCATCAGATTGAATTCCTGATGAACAACCAAAAAGGAACGAGGCTGCAAGTATTGTCGTAACTGGGACAAACGCCCACTTAGGTATATACATCTTAAAACTCCTACAACTATTCGAAACTAAGGAAAATACATTACCGTCAATGGGCATTTTCTATGAAGCCTTAAGCAGAGGTTCTGAGAAAACATAGATTGACATAACGGGTTAATTTTTGCGATGTGACCGATAATGATTGATATTGCAGTATTATGAGCCTGATTGCAATGACATATTATGCGAGAATATATAAACAGTTGCCCATCTTACAGCCTCTTGCTTGCCAGGGTGCATAAGATGGTAGGTTTGCTCTATTTTTTTATTGATTTTTGATTTACTTAATCGCAACAAATTGATTGAGTATGGTTAACAAGTGATTTATATTTCCCGAAAATGATCGTTAATGATTTTTTAAGGAGAGGGAAATGCTAAAAGTAAACACAAGAAAACTCTATTTGGCTGCAGCAATATCATCCGCTTTTGCTTGCGTTACAATGAGTTCCCAGGCGCAGGTTTCTCAAGACGAGAGTGAAGGAAACCCAGAAACAGAAGTGATTGAAGTTCGAGGAATTAGAAGCGCATTGGCGAGTGCGTTAGCAGAAAAACGTTCTGCCGATAGTATTAAAGAAGTTATTCAGGCAGAAGATATCGGCAAGCTACCAGATCAAAACCTTGCTGAGGTACTTGAAAATGTAACTGGTGTGCAAATCGACCGCACCGCAGGTGTTGGTACTGGTGTTCAGATTCGAGGTACCAGCGCCAATAGAGTTGAAATAAACGGGGTTTCTACTGTAGGTAGTGGTAGTGGGCGCTCTGGTATCAGTTTTGATGACTTGCCTGCAGCGCTAATATCCTCATTAGAAGTGATTAAGGTACCAACCGCTAAAACGATTGAAGGTTCTGTCGGCGGTACGATAAACCTCAGAACCCTTAGAGCTCTAAGCTTAAATGAACAGTTGCTTTCATTTCGAGCCCAAGCTGAAAATAGCGATTTGGCAGATTCTACATCGCCGAGAGTTTCCGCAACCTTTGGAGACAATTGGGATACCGACTTTGGACGAGTTGGGATTGTGCTTACAGGGAGTTATGCCGAACAGCAGGTTGCATCCTTCGATCCTAGGCTCGATCGGGATCGAGAGGTGTTACCGGGTTCTGGAAGTGGAAGTGCAGAGTCTTTTCCATTTCTAAGAACGCAGTTTCTGGAGCAAATGACAACACGATACGAATACGAGACTAATAACTTTACTGCCTCCGTAGAATTCGAGCCTATGGATAACCTAAAGTTATACTTTGACGCAACGGTCAACAAACAAGAACGAGCGCAGAAGACATCTAGAGCCTACATATCGGGTACTGGTGGCTCTGCCGTGGTAGATAATACGGTAAATAATGAATTTGAAACGATTAATTTAGGGACAATAGATGGCCCTAACGGTCCCCTTGAATTGGGAGAAGTTCAAGCGGTGCTAAGTGGGACGTTAGGTGTTGGCGTTGATAGTAACAATAATAATATTGATCCCAATCTACGTGTTGGCACTATTACCGGCTCGCGCATTACAGATAGTGATGTTTTCGCAACCGGATTTGAGTGGGAATTAGATCGACTTAAATTGAATTCTGAAATCTCTTATTCTAGCTCAGATTCAACGTTCCCTAGATTGAATACCGATCTCGATTTCATTAATCCTTTTGGGCCACAACCTTCTGCTGGCCTCAGTATTGATAACGGCGTGCCGATTGATTTCGATGCTTCTGGCGGAATGCTTCAATTTGGAATAGCGCAAGGAATGGACACCTCTCCACTGAGTGAGGATCTGCTTAATCCAGCAAATTATGCTCTACGTGGTGTAGGAGTCGGGCGAAACTCTCAGGAGAATGCCGAGACTGCTTTTAGAGTCGACGGTTCATATGACATATCAGATCTAAACCCCTATTTTTCAGATATTAAAGCAGGGGTACGTTGGAACCAAAATGAAGCCCTTAGTAATAACGTAAATTCATCATCCAATTTTTCAAACCCTAATACAACGTTTTATCGACCTACTGCGGATCTCTTCGCGGATGTAGTCGCGCCAGGTCCGAGTAATTTTAATGAAGCTGATAGTAGGCGTTTATATATTGCTGATTATCTTGGAATCGATGCTGACGTCGCATTCTCGAACCCTGAAATGGTTCTCAGCGCTTTAAACGAAGCAATAATAGCTAATAACGCCACACAGATTGCCAACGGTAATATTACTGAAGGTTATGCAACTCTTGCTGAGCCTTCATTACAACTCGACTCTTTTTTTGATATAGAAGAAGAAACTACAGCACTTTACGTTCAAGGCGATTTCCATTTTTACGTAAATGATATCCCTATTCGTGGCAATTTGGGCCTGCGTTACATTGACACAGAAGTAACATCAGTTGGTAATAATATTGAAAATGGACAGGCAACTGGGCTCCGAGAAGAGACATCATCATATGATTATTTTTTGCCACGTTTTAGCCTTGCTGCCGAAGTTATCGATGATCTGGTTTTACGAGGTGGGATAGCAAAAGATATACGTAGACCTGATTTTGATAACCTGTCTACGTCGATAAATTTCCCAGGAGGAGCGGGAGCTGCTGTTCAAGTGGGTAATCCTGGGTTAACGCCTGAAGAAGTTCTTTCTTATGATATTTCTGCCGAATATTACTTTTCAAACTCTAGTGTTGTCAGTGTTGGGTTTTTCCATAAAAAACGCACTGATATTTTTGCCGCTGTGAGAGATAACCCAGAAGAGCCTATTGGTGAAAATGGACAAATAGAACGTGATATTACCGACCCATGTGAAGGGGGCGGTATATGGAATCCAACGGTAACGGATCGCAATGTTTGGTCATCAGTACCGGGAACTGGAATTTGTGTGCCATTGCAAACTACGATTAATTTGCCAAATGAGGAAACGCAAACGGGTGTTGAGATAGCGTTTCAGCATGATTTATCAGCATACGAAGATACACTTGGTTGGGCTTCAGGGTTTGGTCTTATCGCTAATTACACTTATCAAGAATCGGGGTCTAATATTGACACCTTTAGACCTGCTACCGGTGATGGGAATGCTCTGAATAACCTTTTAGGACGAACAGATACCGATCAATCGACCTCGACACTCAGCGATGACATCGTAGAAGAGCGAATTGAACTAGAAGATTTATCCAAAAACGCATACAACATCACACTGTTTTATGACAAATACGATCTTAGTATCAGAGCTCGTTACACGTGGAGATCGTCGTTCAAAACGGGCAACTTGATCAGTTTCGATATGCCAAGAATTGTTGATGATAGAGCGCAACTGAATATGAGCGTTAGCTATGATATTAACGATTCTATGAGTGTAGGTTTAGAAGGAATAAACCTTCTCAGGGAAGATAGAACACAATGGTGTGTCAATGAAGGGGCCTTGTTGTGTGAGCAGGGGTTAACAGATCGTCGAATCATTCTTGGTGTGACAGCGAATTTTTAACTATTTTAATTTAGCCTATCCCTAAATTTTTTAACGGTGCCCCCAATAGTCGTTGTCGGCGAGTATTGGGGGCGTAATACTCTCAACTCACTTCAGTTTTCTAAACTCATTGTATATTTCTTGGGGATTGACCAGTATAGTCGAATAGGAGACATATTTGTCATTGCCTTCATCTATCAGGAGCATCAAATGTACGAAGACCTTATTTTGCTAATCCCATTGGCAATATTAGTTATCGGTACAATGCTGGTAATTCGCTATCCGAAAAAAACAACCACTGGTGATTAACAAAAAGGTTAAGCATTTATCTCTAATGGCATAAGGAGCGCATCTAACAGATTATTTTGGGGATATCACTCCACTTGGTGGTGTATTGCGGTGAAAGGAACTCCCGTCGCATAGCGAACTTTTGCTCAAAGCCTTTCGCCGCCATTCGAACTGTTGAGCGGCCATACCTGGCATTGATATTATCCATACAAGACATGAGCTTGGCATTGTCATTTGAAGGGCTAAATAAGTCGTATTGAAACAACCCTTCGTCGTGTAAATCCAATAACCCAACACCGCATTTATAATAACGAACACCTGATTGATATAGTTGCACCATGGCACTTTCAATGACTTTAATGATGTTGCGGGTGTCATTAGTAGGCACAGTAAAGCGATGAAAATACGAACGGCGAAAATAACCTTCCGTGTCGTGGGGTGAACTCGTCGCAAAGAGCGTCATACTTCCAGTCAGACTCTTCTGTCTGCGCAGCTTTATCGAAACCGTTTCTGCATGGCTAGCTAACGCACTGCGTAGCTCGTTGAATTCCGTAATCCGATTACCAAAGCTCCTAGTGCTGTATATCTCTTTTTTAGCCGCACGCACACTATCCCAATTATGGCGCACCTCACCGTTTAGCTCTCGCACTGTATTCTCCACAATTATCGAGAACTCCTTTCGAATTTGCGACGGGTCTCGATTCGCTAGCTCCCATGCTGTATTCACTCCTAAGGCATTCAGTCGTAACCCTAAACGTTTACCAATGCCCCACACTTCGGTTACTTCCATTTTGGACAACACGTCTTTACGGGTAGCTTCGGTATCTAGGACTGCGACGCCTTTAAAGCCTTCGACTTTTTTTGCTGCGTGATTAGCGACTTTGGATAATGTGGGGGTTGGGCCAATCCCCACACAAATAGGCAGTCTGACTTCACGCCAGACAGTTTTTCTAATCTGCGTCGCTAGGGTTGCCCAGCCTTCTTGGGGCGGCGCTGCCTCTTTACCGTAATACAGAAAGCACTCATCAATAGAGTACACATTAATATCAGGGGCAAAACGGGCGCAGGTGTCCATCATGCGCTGACTCAAATCAGCGTAAAGTTCATAATTACTCGAGCGTATGACGGCCCCTGCGGCCTCAAGCTCCCTTTTCATCTGAAAGTACGGTACAAACTTCTTACCCACATCCAGGCGCTTAGCAATGCCACACGCAGCGCATATACAACCATCGTTATTCGTCAGTACCACGACAGGTTTATTGCGAATACTGGGGGCAAACACCTTCTCGCAACTGGCATACATACTGTTGGCATCACACAAGGCGAACATCAGAGCTGCTTCTTAAAAGGTCGGTGTAAGCGGATGGAGCGCGTAACTACCCCCTCAATCTGAAAATCGTCACCTTCTTGCAAAAAGTACGGTGGAAATCGCTTACTGGATGACAGTAAACAGCGCTGCACCTTATCGATTTTCTTGCATACGAATACACCGTTAAGGTTTGCCACCACAACGTCTTGGTCTTTAATTTCTAAAGCGCGGTCTACAATCAACAGGTCATCTGAGAAAATACCATCCCCTTTCATTGATTCCCCCTGAGCAATACCAATGTAGGTAGCAGAAGGATGGTCAATCAGTAGTTGGTCTAAATCTAGGTTAAGCTGTGTGTACTCTGCCGCAGGTGACTCAAAACCAACGATACCCGCAGACGCTTTTATTGGGATAAATTTCAACATGCACTGTAATTATATACAGTATTGTTTTATTTGAAATAAACTTCGTAATAACTTTTTAGGTGAAAAGAAAAAATGTCTACAAAGATAGGGGGAACAATATGTAGTGATGGTAAAACAAATATAGCCTAACCCGAGGGAAGCTTAGCAATCTAGAAATGACCAAAAATTAATCACGCACTTCTAGATATTTTGCTGATTCGCATTCATAAAAGTTTTGTTCTATAAAAAATCTTCACGCATAGGGCTAAATGTATCGATTAATAATCCACCAGTGATTGTTGTCGTTCCATGTTCAACGTTTGGAGGGATAATACAAGAGTCCCCACTTTTTAATATGCGCTCTTTACCGGCGATAGTGAAAATGAACTCGCCTTCTTCAACATAAGTGATTTGTGTATGATGATGCTGGTGCGCGTAGCCGATAGCGCCTTTATCAAACCATACCTTAACCGCCATAATATCTGCGTTGTAAGCAAGTATTTGTCGCTTAATGCCTTCTCCTAGGTCTTCAATTTCTCTCACTTGAGTGTTCATATAGCTCCCTTGTCTATAAATGTGAAAAAAGTAAAACGTTACTTGTAACAAAGTCACGCGTGCGCAAAAGAGTCAGTTTCGCGCGATAGCTTCATAATTAATCATTATCTGTCAAATGTGGACGGTGGAAAAGCAGTTTTTTAACGTTATGCATTGTTTTCTCCTACTTCGACCTCGGAAAAACGAGCGCAAAAACTCATTTAATGGGTTAGCTCGATAAACTTATCGCTTTTATCCATGAGTAAAAACTCGCTCTTTTACTTTATGAATAGGGCGACCATGACCATTTTTTCTCATTTCATCTAAAAGTTTTATTTTACCGCGTGGGTACTTAATTCTCGTTGATAAAGATGTTAATATATCCATTATTAATCATATCTAGTCAGGTGCAGTCATGAAAATCGCTTTAATGATGGAAAATAGTCAAGCAGCAAAAAATCCGATAATTCTTGGGGAATTGGAGTCTGTATCAAGTTCCCTGGGACATGATGTCTATAACGTTGGCATGAGCAGTGAGGGTGATCATCACCTTACGTATGTTCATCTAGGCATCATGGCTGGAATTTTATTAAACTCGAGTGCAGTCGATTTCGTTATTGCTGGTTGTGGCACAGGACAAGGCGCTCTTATGTCACTGAATGCTCAGCCTGGTGTATATTGCGGATATTGTATTGACCCGTCCGATGCATTTTTATTTAATCAAGTTAATAACGGCAATGCACTAGCCCTACCTTTTGCAAAAGGCTTTGGTTGGGGAGCAGAACTTAATGCTCGATACATATTTGAAAAAGCTCTTACGGGCGAGAGAGGAAATGGATATCCAGTAGAAAGAAAAGAACCTCAAGTTAAGAATGCTGCCATTTTAGCCGAACTTAAAGCTGGACTCGCCGCCGAAAGCTATGTGGATACCTTGAAAAAGATTGATCAAGACCTTGTAAAAGTCGCTGTCTCTGGAGAACGTTTTCAGCAATGCTTATTTGAAAATGGCCATGATGAGTCAGTGAAGGCCTACATAAAATCCTTGCTATCTTAGATAAATAACGAAAGAAGAGAGTGGGTTCTAGATGAGCCTGCTTTTTACTGTTTTATCCGATGGTTAAAGTTCCATTAGGATACAAGACTCTTACGCTACGTGGGCTGGCCAAGAAATATGCAAGTGTGAGAGGGCCTAAACGTCCGATGTACATGAGTATTATAATAATCAGCTCACCAATGTCTGATAGATCCCCTGTCAATCCTCTCGATAACCCTACAGTGCTGAGGGCTGAAATAGCTTCAAATACTACGTCAAGGAACGGTGCGTCTTCGGTTATCAATAATAGAAAAATAGCCATCCAGGATACACCAGTGGAAATAAGTGTCAGTGCGAGCGCTTTGTTCCTGGTTTCATAACTGATTGCTCTACCGTACAAGGTTGGGGAAGGATCTCGTTTTAAATAGCTGTAAGCGGATAGAATTAGCACGATAAAAGTGACCAGTTTTATTCCACTTGCTGTGCTCATGGACCCGCCGCCAACAAACATTAGCAGAAGCATGAGAAAGGTAGTGGCATTTTCAAGCTCTGAGATAGCTAATGTGTTGAATCCTGCCGTTCTTGGTGTTACGGCTTGAAACCAAGTCGCCCAAAATGCAGATACACCATCAAGAGAAGCTAAGGTATTTGGGTTGTCTTCTTCGATGAGATAGAAAAGTACGACCGCAACTATATTGACTACCACGGTTCCAAGAATCATTACTTTGCTATAGACAGATAGGCCTTGCCATTTACGCTTTCTAAGTAATTCGATCCAAACAGAGAACCCGAGCCCGCCGATAATAAAAAGTCCTGTGATGGTTAGGTTGATAGTGGGGCTATTAACATATGAAGATAAGCTGTCTTCAGTTAAGGCAAAACCGGCATTGTTGAAAGCTGAAATGGTATAGAAGAAAGCGTGGAAAAGTGCTTCGCTCCATGTTTTGGTTTGTAACCAAAACATGGATAATATTATGAAACCGACCAATTCTATGACAAAGGCGAAGATTAGTACTGACTTTGCAGTTGACACTAAGGTTGATAAGTCGGTCTGATTAAACGCTTCCTTGATTGCAGATTGTTGAATAAAACTGATTTTTCCACCCAGAGCAATAAGAGTAACAACAGCGAATGTCATTAACCCTAATCCACCTATTTGGATGAGTAATGCGATAATTGTTAGCCCTAACGTAGTAAAAACCGTGCCTGTGTCGACTACTACCAAGCCAGTAACCGTCACTGCTGACGTTGCGGTAAATAGGCTTTGTATCCATGATATTGGCTGTGTGGTCATGCCAGGGAGCATAAGGAGTATGGTGCCTATGAATATCACTCCCAAAAAGCTCAAAGAAAGAATAAGCGGTGGAGCGGCTTGAACTTTAGAGGCATTTTGAGTTTTTTTGTGAGATGGACGTTTCTGTAAACTCCATTTAGTCATCGTTCGAGCCTTGGGGCGATTTTAATAAGAGACTCACGTGGTCCACACAAAATAACGGTGTCACCTGCTATCAAGTCAAATTGTAAACTGGGGGACTGCTCGATATGTTGTCCTCGCTTTAACACAAGGCAAGACACTGTATTTTCATAACCTTTTAGTAGAGCTTGAATAGTGCGATCTGAAAAGGAGCTAGGCAAATTTATGTCAACGATGTATTGACCATGTCCTAGGCTTAAATAATCATTCACCATAGGATAATTCAACGCCTGAGCTACACGGGCTCCCATCTCTTCTTCTGGATGAATTATCCGCGATACACCCAACTTGGAAAGTATAGTGTGATGTGCAGAAGTATTTGCCTTAACCCATATATCTTTAACATTTAGTGATTTTAGGTTTAGGGTGCAAAGCAGACTGGCTTGCATGTCTTCACCTATGGCGACCAATACCGATTCGCTTTGCGATAAATTAAGGTCTTTAAGAACTTTCTCGTCAGTCGCATCACAAATTAACGTTTGAGTTAATTCACCAGCATGTTGCTCTGCTAGTTTTTCGTCTTTATCTATTCCGGTAACGGTATGTCCCATGTGGATTAATTCAAGACTGGCGGTCAAACCAAATCGACCTAAGCCAATAACGGTAAAATGTGCCATAACGCTACTCCGAAGGATGACAACTAATGCGGTAACCTTGACCTGCTGCTGTCTCTATTGTGAAAGATGGCTTAGTTGCTACTTGGATTTTTTTGCGAAGATGGCTGATTAATATACGCACGTAATGGGAATCTTCACTTCGATGTACACCCCATATTGAACGAAGTATGCGCTGCTGGCTGACAAACACCCCAGGCTCTCTGGTTAATATATCTAATAGTTGAAACTCCTTCGGAGTGAGTAATATCTTTTTGCCATAGGCCTGCACTGTATTTGAGTTGATATCAATACTCAGCCCAGCGAATTGCCGGAGGGGTTTTGCTTCGGAAATAATGGGAGTTAGGTCTCTTAGCAAAACGCTTATTCGAGCGATGAGCTCTTTAACACTAAAGGGCTTGTGCACATAATCATTTGCCCCTGCCATCAGTAGTTGCACTTTATCCGTTTCTGAATGTCTGGCGGATAATACTAGTATGGGTACTTTGCTAGTTTCTCTTACCCTTTTTAATATGCTTTGTCCGTCGCCATCGGGTAGACCGAGATCAAGAACTATCAGGTCTGGCAATGAAGATATTGCGATATGGATTCCGTCGCGCACCGTTGAAGCTTCTATACAGGTATAACCCTCAACCGAAAGAGCAATTTTAATCATTGTTCGAATATTTATTTCGTCTTCAATAATTAATACTGTGCTCATAACGCTGGCTCATTGATAGTTGGAAGAATAATAGTGACCTTACAACCGGGGTTTGTATTTCTAAGTTGAATGGTACCCTTGTGCGCAGAAATTATGCCACGTGACACGTTTAATCCTAGGCCGATCCCGCCCTTACCTATATCACCCTTTCTTGAAGAAGAAAAAAGTTGAAACGGTGCTTCGGTATCGTTATTTGGTAAACCACAGCCATTATCTCTGACTGTAATCTTAAGGTTTTCATCTGTATCGATCACATGAATAATTACTTTGTCTTGGCTAAATTTCAAAGCATTATCAACCACATTGTAAATTGCTTGTTGCAAAAGAGGTTCGCTAGCAATAATAGTTGGGGAGCTCACAAGGACAAAAATCTCAAGCCGAGATGTGTTAAAGCGGCTTTCTAAATCGCTAAAAATTCGTTCAATATCCGTGGGAGTTCTTGCTGCAATAAGTAAATCGTTTTGTATCTTAGTCGCGTGCAGAATGTTCTCAATATATGCATGCAGGCGCTTGCTCTCTTGAAGCGCTCCACTAATAAGGCCCGCTTTTTCGCTTTCCTCAAGGTTTGTAGAATATTCATGTAGCGTTTCCATTGAACCAATAATAGAGGCGAGCGGTGTTCTAAGGTCGTGGGATACGGAGCGCAATATATCTGCTTGCATCTGAGCAACTCGCAGCGCCTTTTGTTGCTTTTGATAAAACGTAGTGAATTCACTTGTTACAAATGCCACAACGACAAATGTCGCCATATTGATTATATCTTCTATGTTTTCCATGCGAATAGAGAATTGAGGCTGGGTAAACAAAAAATTAAAGCTGACAGCGCCAATTAAAGCTGCGAGTAACCCGTTTGAGCGTGAATATAAAATTGCGCAGCTAGCCGCTCCAAACTGTAAGATAAGTAATATTCCACCAATGGGCATAAACCAGCTGCTCATCGTAAAGCAGACGAGTATTGCTAACAGCATAATTAAAATGGTGAGCGCGGTATGAGGCATGGCGACGTAATATTTATTCGAATCTTTAGTGTTTAACTAATGTAACAATCAACCGGAAATAAAACGCGTAAAATTTGTGTAAAACCGAGAGCGCTGGGTGGAAAAGGTTGAAGAATGTTGATTATCAGAAGGGATATTTTTTGGCTTTGGTATTGAGTGATAGAAGACTAAAAAAGGCTAGCCCTTGATTAGTCTTATTTGGATTTTACACTGAGAGATAATCGGCAAGATTATAAATGAAAAAGCTTAATCACAACGAAGGTCATGATTAAGCTTTATATCGCCACTACTTTCAGGTTTGCCTGGTAGCTTTTATAGCAGATGCTACGTTTTAAGCTTCACAATTAGAATGAATAATTTAAGCTTACTTCGTATATACGACCAGTGTAATCTAAACGAGCTATTGCTCTTTCATCATCACCAAAGTACTCGTAGGTTTGCTCATTCGTTAGGTTATAGGCTTTAAAGTGAAGTCTTAAGTCTTTATTGACTTGGTAGCTTGATGCTAGATCTAATCGACCACTTGCTTTAACAGTACGATCTTCGGTTCCGTAATAGGAACCGCCAGGGTATTGAACATCAAATTTGTCACGCCAGTTGTATGCTAAACGAATGCTAATGCCGTCATTTTCCCAATATCCAATTAGGTTATACGAACTAGGTGATACTTTATAAAGTTTACTATCCCCTTCTACAGTCGCGTCTTGGTCAATGTATGTGTAGTTGAATACTCCTCCTAAGCCGTTCCAAGGATATGGGAGGAAATCAAGTTTTTGCTGCACTGCAAATTCAGCACCGGTTAACTTTATTTCGTTATCTGCATTGAAAGTACGGTTTACTGTCACTGTTCGATTTATCTCATCGCCTGTATCGGGATTTATAAACACAGTAGATTGGAGGCAGTTTCCGGGTAGCTCTGAATCTTCACCAATAAATTCTCCATACAGTTCATCTAGGAAGGGATATTCACCTAAGCCTGGGCAATCCCTAGAGATGTCAAACAATCCAGTAATGTTTTTCCTAAATAAACCTAATGAAATAGCGCTACCTTCACGGTTATACCATTCAAAGGATAAGTCATAGTTATCAGCCGTATAGGGGCTGACGTCCGCTTTAGGTAATGTAATATTAATAGAAGAATTCCCTTCATTAACATTAAGTGCAGGGTTTTGACTTCTTAAGTTTGGTCTGACTAACGATTGATAGTATGACGCTCGTACAACAAAGTCTTCATGGAGATCAACAGTCAAGTTTACTGATGGCAACGTATTACTGTAATCACTACTATAGGTGAATTCGCTAGGCATACTCACACCATTTACTTGCGTAATAGATCGTCCGTCAAAATCATTGGTTGTTTTCTCATGGCGAATACCTGCATTACCACGGTAACTTATGTCGCCAATTTCACCTTCAAAGCTTGCCATAATATACGCCGCTGAAATTGCTTGCTCAGTGGCAAAATTATTCGTAAAGAATTGTGGTAATCGAGTTCCATTATTTAATCGATCATAGAAGCCGCTGGGGTCTGCAAACGTTAGAGCTACTGGATTATCCTCTGTTACCTGAGTTAGATCAGCCATTCCGTCTTGTAATTGACTGGTCACAAAAGGTGTATCCAATGTTAACCAACCATTAGATACATCAAAAGTGCCGGGCAATTTGCCATCAAAAAATGCGGTTTGTTGCTCTGTTAAAATATTGTCACTAAAGAACATTGAATTGATGTTCGCCACGTTTATACCAGGTACACCAATTTTTTGATCTCGATTTTGCAAATCTTCAATGCTATGGCGTACTCCGAATTTAATCGAGCCAATAGTTAGCACATCACCCAACGCAAACTCGGTATACCGCTGTGCATTAAATTCAGCGGCTTTCATGGTGCGGGTTGGGTTATCAACACGGCCATCAACGTAATGACCGATACGAACGCCACCATTAGAGGGATCCATAGAAATGACACTTGCTCCGGCAACTGAAGGTGCAGACCAATTTAAATTATCATAATTAAAGTTTTCCCAACCCGTTGCCGATACTGCCATTTGGCCCATTGCGCCTTGACCAGTATTTAACGTACCATCAATGCCAGTTCCAACTGAATCAATTGTTACTCTAGAATCAGCTCCTGCTGCTAAATGGTTAACCGAAGCGTTGTGATGTTCCATATGACGAAAATCTAAGCCAACGTTTAGAAACTCGTTTTCAGCTTTAGAATAACTAACAACACCATCAAAAACCCAATCATCGGTTGCATAATCGCCATACAACAATAAGCCCTTCGAGGTTTCTAAGAAGGTTGTTTTGCGGTTAGTAACTAGCCATGCACCGTCAGTAAAACTGGATTGACTAACCGCATAAATAGGGTTGCCATCTTCGTCATGCTTGTAGATGAAAGGGGCGGTCTCCATGTCAGGCTCAAAACCCGCATGTCGATGATGTCTGTCACTCCTGGTTGGGTTTAATCCAGCAGTAAACGCGGTATCTTCTTTGGTGCCTTCGCCTAAGTCACGTTTTGTATATAAAACATGAGCGCCCAATTTTAAATCGTCAGTCGCTTTCCACTCAATGTTACCAGTAAATGAGTGACGATCACCTTCACTGTATTCACTTACGTTACGACCGCTTGCAACACCTAGAACGTTTGCGTCGGGCGCTAAACCATATTTCTCTTTATATGCAGCGATGCTTTCAGAAACAATACGTCCGTCATTTGTGGTTTCTTCAAACGAAGAATATTGACTGAATTGGATTAAATCACGACGAAAAGTCTGATCTGAACCTGCAAACTTAAAGGCTACGGCTAATTCGTCCTCAATTAAGTGCTTTGACGCTGACAGCTTGACTGATTTATCCCAATTACTTGTAAGTTCTTCATAACGACCGCCTAAACTAACGCTGTACTTTCCATCTTTTTTCGACAGTGCTTGTTGTAATTGTTTATCAACAATACCCGCCATACCACCGGCCTGCATATCCGCCGTGGGAGATTTGACAAGAGTTACTCCATCAAATACACCAGCTTCAAACGCAGCGAATGGGTTGGTACCACCCGTTGGGCCGGCACTTCTGCTTGGCGTTGCGAAGCTTTGCCCAAAAGCAGTTGTCTTCACAAAACCACCAGATAAGCCTCGCAAACTAATTTCAGAAGTACGTCCCTCATTCGAACGGTCTAATTGCACACCAGGTAAAGCTTGTAATGCCTCACCAAAGTCTAGTGCGGGTAAGGCATCAATATCTGTAGCTGAAATTGCATCTACAATTGAAGGCGCTTGGCGTTTAACATTTAGTGCATTTTCAAGAGAGTTTCTAACTCCAGAAACTTCAATAACCTCTACATCATCTTGGAGTTGTTCATTTTTCTCAGTGCTCTTCTGAGCATTATTCACAGCAGAATTAACTTCCTGCGCCAGTAATGTGGGGGAACTTACGGTTAGCAATAATGCGGCTGTGTTACCGATTAGTTTCCTATTTAAATTTGATTTTCTATTTTGCATCGACCCAGTCTCTTTGTTGTGTGTTCCAAATTTGCCAGTTCTTAAGGAATCGTTGTTAACGATTTGTAAAGTTATGTTAACCTCAACATTCAATCAAAACAAGTCATTTATCATCACTTGCAATGGGTTCAACCATTCTTTCAGGCCTTTTTATGATTGCTTTTGATTTTTTTATTTAGCTTTAAAGAGGAAATGAGAGGTGAAAAGCTTACTTTTCTGCATATTATTCTGGAATTTAATAAATAGCTGGTTGATGTAACTATTACATATCTTGAAAAACGTGGCGGCTAATAGGGAAAACGTTAGTTTAAGATAGGCTCAACGCTACCTCGTCACACATAGAAAATCGTTTATGTAATAGAATCAAGGCGTTGTTTACTTCGTGCTTCATTGCAATAATATACGTGAGTTCGCTCTTTCTATAGCAACCTTTAGCTAGTAAGTAGTAACTGCATACCCTTCACACCTTTGATATTCGAATACACATCTATAATCGACTCCGGCCAGGAAACGATTGCGAGACCAGCCGGCATAATCGCACGTGGATAACTGCATACTTACGTTTAGTTAATCAGTTTAATGTTTTTACCAATCTATGATTGTAATTGACGCTTGTTGACTGGGTAGCGGAATTTGTCTTTCTATAATGTTTTTAAATCAGCATTAAAATTGATATGCAGAGGCACTTGTTAATGTGACGTGTCACATTAACAAGGTTTTTTATTCGCATGCAATGTTGTGGTATTTATTTGAGGTTATCTTTTATGACAAGTCATATAATTGCTTGCAAGCTTGTAATATTGATAAAAGCTATTATTATAGATAATTACACTTATCTGTAATAATACGGTTATGAATACCAACATCACCATTTCACAACATGACTTTGCGATTGACGACGCTGACAAGGAAATTGTCTTTAGCAATTTAATTGAACTTCGGGATGATGTTTGGACCACCATGTCAAAAAATACGCGCAAAGCGTATCAACAAGATTTTGCTCAGTACTTGGCGTTCTGCAGAAAAAATGGAATGCCAGCAATGGCAAGTGATTGGCGTGTTACTAAAGAAAGCTGCAAAGCGTATCTTGAATTTATGATATCAGGACCACTTGGTCATCATAGTATTAAGCGAAAATTAGCCTCTATCCGATTCTTCATTGGTATTTCTGAGCTGCCCGATCCGTGGAAACACTCCAAGCTTTTTACCAAATTTGTATCGGGGCAACTCAAACAAAAACCTGCTGCACAGAAACAAGCAAAGCCTCTTAAATTACGCGACATACAAAAACTTAATCGCACACTTGAGCTGTCCAGTTTACTTGGTTTACGTGACGCTGCGCTTATCAATTTGGCTCTCGATACGCTCTTTCGTGCGTCTAACATCGTCGATATAGAGTTGAAACACATCGATTGGGATGCTAAAACCATTTTTGCTCCAAAATCAAAAACTGACCAATCGGGTGAAGGTTTTTACGGCTACATTTCGGATGAGACCGCAGGTTTGCTTAATCGCTGGATAGAAAAAGCTAACTTATTAGACGGGTTTTTATTCAGAAAATTATCACCAAGGCAGACGGTACAAACAGAGCCAATGCAATACCAGGCTTTACTAAAACGATACGCTGCAGTGGGTATGGCACTGGACACAAAAGGCGCATTTACGTGTCACAGTACGCGAACCGGTGGCGTCCTGACAATGATGGAAGCTGGCGTTCCTATGGCCGATATTGTGCTATCAGGTCACTGGAAATCTGAGGCAATGCCTATACGTTATGGTCAACAATACCAGGCAAGTAAAACGGGTATGGCAAAAGTTCGGTAAGTCTCTGAGAAATATCTAATCCAGCTTCAATCATTACTTGCCGTTCTACTCCAAAAATCAGCCAAATCACTTTCATAATGTTCATAAGTACGTTTACCGCGTCTTCTGCGGCTATCATGCCAGCCTGAAAAGTAAGCATGATCAACAAGCATTTTAACTTGCCGATATAGATTGTGATGCTCTTTAGTGAGGTACTTTATGAAAAGTCTGTTTTTCTCTTCTGAGTCAAGACCAAGAGGCATGCTTCGAATTTCTTTTTTTGCTTCTTCAAACTCTTCAGGCGATTCGAGTAAGTATTCAAACATCAGATCGTAGTTGTCTTTATCGAAATGAGTACGTATCGCGACTTGTTTAAGTCTTGCAAGTGTTTCTTCCTTGAGAACTATAGTAGTTGATCTAGAGCGCTTACGACTAACCCATTTGCTGAAGCGTGACAAAGCCCTACGAGCCCCGTCTTTAGTAAGGGTTTCCCTTAATAACACAACATCTTTTTCATAATCCCCAGAAAGAACTATTGCACTTAGATTTATTCCTTCAACTACATCTACGGCAGCAATCTTGTTTATCACTTCATAGTGTTCAACGTACTGCTTCCAAAAGGCATAAATTTCAGTTTTATCTTTTTGACGGCCTGGGTTTGCCACGTCAATCTCCGTTAGTTTTAATCTAATTTAACTCAATAAAAATCAGTATCAGAAAACGAATTGAAAATTCGACTCGATCATTAAATCTTTACTCATGTGCGTATAGTAACGATGTTCGTACGGGAATCAAAATAGCTTTAGCCAATCCGTGGAGCGCAGATTTGACTCAATACGGCACCATACCAGTACATTGTTTTGCTAAACCTTCCGCCGCTTGCGGCGGTCCATCGCGCTTTGCGCATAGTTTATCAGACGTTGAGCGCTTCCAATGAGAAGAGCACGTATTGACCTACGGGTGTATCAGCATTGTTGGGAGTGGTGTAAAGAATGCTTAGTAGGGATAGCGGAAAGTGATTTTTTAGCGCGAAGAAGGTCAGCCGGCAGCGCCCTCTACCCTCTTCCGTGTCACCTCATTTTCCAGTTTCTCAGGTGTTGGGTACAGACAGTAACCAAGGGATACTTGTGGTATGGTGCCGTACTGCTTCTATTCATCAAACAGGTCTTTTCCTTGAACTAGTAGCCAGTCTACAAAACCTAGGTAGACGAGAAAGGCTGGGTATGCAAGTTCTAGAGCAGGCTGTTAGAGGCAAAGAATAATACCATCTGAAATTTGAAACGATATTACTACTCTTTAACTTCATCGCCTTTTTTAAAAATAACCAAATAAAGTGCGAACCCAATTACGAAAAACAAGGACAACCCGAAAAAAAATGGATCAGACTCCATATAAAATTTACTCGCTCTAAGTCCTATATAACCTCTTTCATAGGAATAATACGCATACCAAAAACAGATTCTCGAAATAATATGGACAGAACATTTGAAATACTAATTTTGAACTTCATTCTTTTCTTCCAATTCGTTTTGTTTCTCTACGTCAGATTGAACTTCACTGCCTATATAACTCACAGCTTGTGATACTCCATATTCAAAAATGACAAGTAAGGTACGCTAATTGTGTATGGATCACTTCAATTCGGACTCTAAAACACTGTGAACATGAGGATAGCCAAGGCAGTAATTTAAAACATACGTTGCTGGACTACTTAAAGCATATGCAAATTGGAGGTGGAAATACACTGATTGAATGTAGATAGATCGAAAGTATGCTTAACTAAAGTGATTATTAGATTAAAGTATGGACATGTTCGACGAAAAACATACTAACTAAGTGCCAGTTACACAGAATCTGTTACAGGCTTTCTCTATCACCTACGTATTTAGCTCTACCTTCTCAAGTATATATTTTCCAACCACAAAACATCATTGTTATTATTAGTCTCATATCATAACTACAGGTTTAAGTTTAATATTATGAAAAGTTTATCTATTGATAACTCCCCACACGCTATAGCGGAGAGCTTAGGGAAACGGCTCAGGCGCCAACGCTTAAATCGTGATATGACGCAAGCTGAACTTGGCGAGCGTTCAGGTACATCTCGTAACATAGTGAAGAACGCAGAAAATGGGAAAGTCAGCCTAATTAACCTCGTTGCAATTTTACAAGAACTAGGCGTTTTAGAACATTTAGATGTTTTTCTTTATGAGCCAGAAATCTCTCCGCTACAACTTGTAAAACTGAAAGGGAAGGTCAGACAACGAGCAGGAGGCACGCGAAAAAATGCTAAAGAGTCAGTAATTGGCGAGCTATTAGATTGGTAATTAACAAATAGCTTTAGCTAAATTCATCAGTTTACTATGGTTAAAATAGAACCAATATAGTTACCTAATGCCTATATTGGTGCCCATAAAACCCCTATGATAAGCGTGTTAATGAGCGGTATTGATGCCATGTTTGAATTTTCCTTCCTGCATTAAGAGAAAAACATCGAGTTGCGGGGTTGATAGTTTTGTCATCAATATTATGTAAAACATTTGTTTTAAGTAGCTCTTCATCTGTTACTTTCATGGCATCGAGTAGAGTTGAATTAAGCGTTTGGATAAACAACATTGACCAAGATGTTATATCTGTATCATCTTTTTGCATTTTTTCCAGAGTATCATAATACCCTTCGCGTTCCGCAAGGATACAAACCGGCATAGCGAATAGTTGCACTGAATAATATTCACCCTGAGCAAATGCTAGATCGGTTATCAAGCGTGCTATTTGGCCATTTCCATCGTCGAAAGGGTTCAAAATGATAAACCAGAAATGAGAGATAGCTGCCCTCAAGAACGGAGCAAGTATTGGAACCACTCGTGAGTCATTAAACCAGATTGAGAAATGTGTCAGTTCGTCGTCAATTATACTCTGATCGATATTCATCAACCTTTTATGCCAACGAGCAAGGGCCACGAAAGGATGCTGAAGTGCCTATAATTGGGGAGATCTTTGAACTGAGAGTTAAGGAAAAAGTCCAATTTTATTCTTTAGTTTATTATGAGCCAAATAGAGCCATTAGATACGTTTAAACCCTATAGCGGTCGATAGGAGACCATTACAACAACTGTATTAACACCTTAATTTGTACCCCTGTGCTTCGCCCAATATAGCCTAATTTAACGAAATCCCCACATTAGTTATGTTTATTTAACTAAAAGGTGTCTGAGAAATAATTCGTTCTTCATAGCTATTTACTATTTAATAGCCAAATAAAAATGTAATACCCCTATTTTAAGCAGCAGTCATTTGTAGAAAATCTTTAAGCCACTCCCAATAATTGCTTGGGGGGCACACCACCTATTGCCATACTAGGTCTTTCATTGTTGTAGATCCATAACCAATCTGTCGCTAAGTTTTGTGCTTGCTCGACACTTTCAAACATATGCAAGTCAAGCCATTCATGCCGAGCTGTTCGATTAAACCGTTCAACATAGGCATTTTGTGTGGGTTTGCCAATTTATTCGTCCCACGCATTTTAAGAGATGAAGCAATTCCAGAAGAAGCCAAGAAAGCATTTGAATATGGCTCAAGTATGGGTGGCGCTAGGCCCAAAACGATTGTCCAAGATGGCGATACATCTTACCTAGCAAAATTTAATCGAGCGGATGACCTGTTCAATATTGTTAAGGTTGAACATGCCTCTATGACAATGCTTAAAGAATTGGGGGACAGTGTTGTCTGCATTCACATGGAAGTAATATTTTCTTGTAGAACGATTCGACTTATTCAAAGGACGGCCAATTGCACATTTCCTAAGCAAAAATTCACTTTTCAATATGCAAAGAGGCAATAAAAGCGCAATGAAA
This sequence comes from Paraglaciecola sp. QJM3NY_14, assembly GCF_056173245.1. NCBI lineage: Bacteria > Pseudomonadati > Pseudomonadota > Gammaproteobacteria > Alteromonadales > Alteromonadaceae > Paraglaciecola > Paraglaciecola sp. QJM3NY_14. Next base: position 62,380 of record NZ_JBWBUI010000002.1, on the reverse strand, counting down.
ACGACTTACACCAATGCTTTTTTGGCTAAATTTATCGTGAAATATGGTGATAATCCCCTAGATGCCCACGACCTCTTCAAGAGAATGGCCAGATTATTTTAGTGCTCATGGCGTCGGAGATGGCGATTTAAAACGGCTTAAATCTGTCATTCCCTACGTGTGAATAGGTACCGCCTGGTTATTAGTTATGTCTCTTAATCCACATTAAATATGAAAATTATAAATTTTTATTCAAAAAATCACCTTTAAGCTATTATTGCAATGTTGTAATCACTCTTAATGGTGATTTAAGTTTAGAAAATGGAATTAAAGCGCACTTTAAAGTGATAATTATTCTTTTATTCACTCTTCATAGTGAGTATATTATTTTATAGTTATAAAAATCCTTATGAAAGGTTAAATATGAGCACCTCTGAAACGAATGAGCTTATCAATCAAGCTTTGATAGAACTTCAAAAGAATCAAGCTGCAGCAACACTCACCCTTGAGAGGCAATTAAAAAAGGCACTGAGCTCAGGTGAATTTGCAGGGCGAATTCACCAATTTAACTTTATCTTAGAGGCGTACATTAAAGAGCATCGTATGGATTTAGGAACGCTGGCAATGCTTGCTGGTGTGTCTAAAAATACCATGACTCGGCTTAGGAAGTCCGTCGACTCTTCTCGAGTAGAAACACTCAGCTCTATTCTTGACACAATGGGGATGGAACTCGTGATTGCGAAAAAGGCACAAGCAGATGTATGAAATCAGTCGCCAAGGCGCAATTTTTGCCAATGACATACTAACGGGGTACCTGACTGAACTCGTCGTAGCCGATAAGCTTTCTTATACGTACCAGTATCATCCTGACTATCTTCTTATAGGCGTACCTATTGGTCACAGTTTTCCGCTTCAATCTGCTCCGTTCTCGTTTGATGCATTCCCCACTTTTTTTGAAAACTTACTTAGCGAGGGGTGGATTAAGATGTATCAAACAGCCAAGGGAAAATTAGATCGACGCGATGAGTTTGGGTTGCTACTGCATAACGGTAAGGTTTTGATTGGGGCGCTATCTGTAGTGAATTTAGAAAAAGAGTTTGTGAAGTTATGACAGCTCAACTAGGTCAAATATCACTCAAGAAGGGCGTAGCACCGTATTCCCCCTCCTTTCTGAAAAAAATGTTTAACTTGTCAAAGTTGCCTGATGAGGGCTTAAAAGTAAAAGGTGATCAGCAATCATTTAATCAAGCAGCCCCAAAATATCTAGAAGGACAATCAATTTCCGGGGTGCAGAAAAAACTGTACATGGATTTAGAGCACCACTACCTTGTGCCGGTGAAAGGGCATGGGCAATATATTGTTAAACCAGCGCCGGATGGCCTGCCACACTTGCCTGAAAATGAGCATGCAATGATGCAACTCGCTAGGCTTTGTAAGTTTCAGGTGGCTGATAACGCCTTAGTACCATTTGAAAATGATGAATTGTGCTATGTCACTCGTCGTTTTGACATGCTTGAAGATGGTAGACGTTTGTTCGTAGAAGATGCTGCCAGCCTATGTAATATTCATTCATCTAATAAAGGAAGTGATAATCTTTCCTATGAAGACGTTTTAAGAACATTGTATGAAGCCAGCGGAAGAAATATGGCGATTGTATATGGGGGAGTAAGGCAAGTCTTGTTTGCTTATTTAATAGGAAACAATGATTTGCATTGTAAAAACCTATCAATGTTTAGAAACCCAGATGATGCGACTACCAGAATGCGCGACTTTACTCGAATGTATGATGTCGTCTCTGTTGCTCCATACCCTGAGTATTACCAAGAGGACTTGACGCTGTGTGTTTTAAATAGTGAGTTGGACGCTGTGTTTAGCCCTACTTACGAAATTGTTGGTCATTACTCTCTAGAATGCTTTGTGACGTTAGCCACTAACCTTGGGATGACACCCAGCGTCGCTCTAAAGCTTGTGACTCAATTATGTATTGACGTGGCGAAGTACTTTAAGCCCTTACTTTCAGCCTCAAGCAGTCCACACAAGCTACTAATTCAAAATCACATAGAAATGAAACTCTCCCGATTTGCTTCTGATATACCCATACCTTCTTTTGTCTAAAAAGACAAACATTGACCCCCCATATAATGCTAGATATGATTGATTCTGTATATTAATACAGTAGTTTATTATGGCAAATTTAATAGATTTAATGTCGGCTCTTGAAGCTGAAATTGTAGAACTCAGAATATTGATACGTGAAATGGCGATACCAGAGTTGTGTACCTATTTTCATGTACCATTAGTCACCAAGGATGATGAAAATTCAATTATTGAATTTGGCTATGCCAACATCGAAGTAACAACCTTAACGGGGTATGAGGCACTGCAGCGAAGTCTAGAAGCATTCTCCGACTTCTATGTCCCAGATAGTTCTTTTTCACGGCGTTTTGTGACTAAGCATCCTGGTCTTATTGTCGTTTCAGGCGCTAAGGCCGAAATCTCTGAACAAGTAAAGCGGGTTAACGCTGCAAAGTTGGCGTTTAGATCCGGTGTTCTTGCTTTAAGCGATGCAGCGCTAGAAAAGTGGAAAGAAGTTCATGACCGCTTTATGCATTTGATTACGACAACTGTATACCGTTCTATCTATTGCTTTGACGAAAATGTTCATAGAATCAACTTCAATTGGGTTTCTCGGCCCAGAGTAAGTAATTTAACGAAAAATGAATTAGTAGAAAAAATTGAGAGCGGAATGTTTACTATTCCTCCTTCTCATTCAATCCAGAGCTGGAAAGCGGTTTTAGACGCAGATAAATCTCTAATTGAGAAACAGAGAAATGATACGTTTACTATCCGCCGGAGAATAAAATTGCGACCCGAGGCCTCTATTAGGCTGGAAGATGCAAATACAGCAATGGGTTATAGTGCCGGCCTGCCTTACATTACCTTTAACAAGCCCTCATATTTCACTCCTTTGGAGTCATTCGATGCCAGTAAAAAGCAGAATCGAGCTAGAAAGGAAGATTCGCTACAATTACTAATTAAGAGGATGAACTTGTATGCCGATCGCAATAGTTCGAGAGCTTAATTGTATTGATCGTGAAACTATCCACAGCCCTGTGGATAGTTTATGCCATACCCCATTTAGTCCAGAATAAACTACTCAACTTTTGACGGGCAAAAGCATTCTGAAAAAACCGGGACGATCTCGCCCTGCCCCGCACGCTGAGATTTAAATTACGGCTATTTTTAAAATAGTAAAAGTATTCATCGCTTTGCGAAATTGCTTTTGATTAATATTGACCAAATATGTATTATTGTGAGTGCTTTTAAATGTCCTTTAACGTTTTCATTAAGATTTAAACTGAGGCAGACGTAAAGTACACAGCAGCGTGGGCCCAACTGAGAAAAAAAATGATGAATCTCCATCGTAAAGCGTTAACAAAACGCGCTCCGAGTGCTAAAGATTTATGGCTGATGATCTTAATACTTCCTGCAATCTATACTACCGCCGGTTGCAGCCCATCGCATAGCCCAGTGGAACCAACAGATAAAGGCAGCTTCTATTCTCAGCGCCAGGCTTTGATCGATCAGTTTTCTAAAAAGGATAACGTTTTCGCTACGCTAGAAGCACAAATAGAGACTGCGGACTCTGAAAGTGAAAGCTATTGGCAGTGGCGAATAGATCAGTATATGTACGGTCGCTACCCAGAATACCAACCCATTTACAATGCTTTTAAGAGCGATAAAAACTTCAACGACATCTACGGCCTATCAGAAGAGAATTTAGGCCCTAAAAAGCCATTACCTGAATCACTTCCGGAATTACCGCTAGGCTATTTCACAGAGAACCTAGGTGGTAACCCCCATAGAGGCTGGCATTATGTAGACAGCGATACGGTATACATCACCTACCAAGGCCAGTTAACAGACCCCTACATCGCTAAATACAATCTTGTTACTCACCAATGGCAGGGGCCTTTCAAAGCAGCAGAGAGCACTCTATCAAAAGGCGAACGAAAAATAGATAGTCATGGTAGGCCAATCATAGAAATGGACAGTAAAGGTTACTTACACCTTGTATACGGCGGCCATGGGGGAGAACGTGAGGATGGGCTTAATCCTTTGTCAATTGATACCCCTCATGCCGGCGGGCGAATGCTGCATGCCATGTCCAAAAGGCCATATGATATTAGTGAATTTACATACATAGACGATATATCCCCCTTCGCGTCTTACACAAAAAGCTACAAAATGGGTAATGGTGATATCTATTTGTTCACGCGGGCGGGCACCCACAAGTCACCTTGGGTGTACTACAAAATGAAAGCGGGAACCCACAGATTTGAGAAACCAGTAATAATTACAGTGCCAACACCACAGCAAGATAACCCAATCAATGTTGATACGTTTTATATCAATCCACTGAAAATATCTTATTCAGAAATTGCGATCAGCTACTTATGGCATGAATGTAATTTTCTTGAATTGCACGACAAAACGACTTACGCCCGTATTAATGCGTACTATATGCGTTTAGATACAACCACTGACATGTTCTACAACGCCCAAGGAGAGCAGATACAACTCCCGGTAACACTTGATGTAGCTAACGAAAAAATGCTTGCTTTCGACTCCACTGATAAGGAGGAAACGCCCTTTGGTACCGCGCCAGTGGTATTGGAAAGCGGCGCTCCGGCGGTAGCTTATGAAGCCCGGACAGAAGATATACGCGAATGGCGTTTGGCTGCATTTAAAGATGAACAGTGGGAACATAGTTTACCTATGCCCAACACAGTAAATCGCACACTTCGCGGTAAAAGTAACGAAGAAGTATATAAAATTTTAAGCTTAGAGCCGCTTCAAGGTGAGCACAGCAATCACGAGGCTGTGGTTATCTACCGTGATAAAAATAAACACACAGCATTCGCAAAAGCAACGAGTCAAAATGGTGTGAACTGGCGCGTATCAGATATCTACCTTTCGCTTAAAAACACCCGCATTCAGATGGATGTCATTCACGATGACTCTGGTGAGGGGGTAGAGCTTATACTAAATGTCAAAAAAGGCGCTTCTCAACGCTTATATTTGTGGCACGATGGGGCCTTTAGAGCTCCCCAGAAAGAGGAAGCAAACCTTGTTGCCCTTTCTGAAAGCACGATGGGCATATATGAATCTTTTGAAGCGGGAGGTTGGAATGCCGCATCTCCCAGAGGGTTTACGCCGGGGTTAAATGCTGCGCTTCCCAAGAATCTCATGTTCAATCAACTACAAAGTGAAGACGCATTCGATTTGGAAACAGAGGTTGTTCGCTCTGGTCAGTACGCAGCAAAACTAACATGGCATCACGAAAACCCAGCCGCTTATAATGGCGATCCTAAAAAGATGGATAACGTTGATAGAAAAGCCATGTTCCACGGCTTCAAAACGCAAAAAGTTCGAGGCGCAGAAGCTTGGTATGGTTTTAGCTTTTTCTTTCCACACGAGGGAACACAAAGTGAACCCAATGAGTGGCTATTTTTTCAAATACACGGCAGTGCTGATAAGCGGTTAAAAGAACACTCAAGAAACCCTCCATTTAGCTTAACCCTTACTGATAAAGGCATGAAAGGGAATTGGAAATGGGATCCACATGAGCTTAGCCCCACCCGCCAAGGCGACGGTACCTCATACTTTAAAATACCCGGCAGCAAAGCTGAATATCTAGGAAGATGGGTAGACTTCGTCCTGCATGTAAAAGTGGATTACTCGGACGAAAAAACTGGTTTTTTAGAGCTTTGGGTAGACGGGAAAAAAGTCCTCAATGAACAAGGTATTCAGTTTGGTTATAATGACGATAAAGGGATTTATCCCTCTTGGGGAATGTACTTCAATGGTGATTTAAGCGGTATGCAGAATGACCATTACCTCTATTTAGATGAAATACGTATGACAGACTATCCCAATGCAACTTACGAAGATGTCGCACCTGGGCAGTAAGAACTGGTGCTAAGGTAGTACAAGTATCAATTTAACGAGTTAATTACCTGTAAAGCTAGAAGAGGGTATACCTCTTTTTACTATTATCTTGAAAGAAAACATAAAGAGTGTCGTCAATGTCGTGTCTTGCTACCAGCTTACCCAAAGCATGCGTCGCAGAAGAAATTGCTGGGATAATAGCCCAATGGAGCGATTTTTTAGAAGTTTAAAAACGGAATGGGTAGCCACATCAGTACAATCGTGGTTTAACCGCAAACGAGTCAGATGAATAATTGTTGTCTATCACATGCTGGCTACAAACTTTCACCTAGATAGAGACGGTGAGCTTCACCGACCTCTCTCACTAATCGAGACATATCAACAAAATCAGTTAAGCCGGACGTTTTTGCATAGTACGGCCAGTTAGCTACGGTGGTAACCACTTTTTTTATTATCTTCTTTGCTTTAGCTTTGGGCACGTCTCCATGAAGTGCTACTGCAAGCAAATCATCAATTTTAATCTCTTTAACCTTACCATTAATGGTCATTTGGTGACGGCTTGTCCAACCCGCGCCATTGCAATAAGTGATGTCATACGCTGGCGACAGTGACCAGACTGATCCATCAGGAACGAAATGTTCTTTGTATGATCGTCTTGGTTGACAGCCACTACATTGAAGACCATACGAACATAGAACTGCTCAATCTCTATCGGTGATAACCTTTTTTAAATTCAGTCTTTACTTTCAAGACATTCACAGCATAAACATTAAAGCTCAAAACGCCCGCGAATAGAATGGTAGAGTACTTTTTCAAACTAAACATACTAACTCTCCGTTACTACAACGTTCGCAGCTCTACCTCACTCAGTGTATTATCAATACACTGAGTGGAGTTGTCGCTTTACTCGGAAACACCTAAATTAATAATTTGTAGATGAAGCGGTAGGGCGTTACCTGCGCCTTTCTCCATCAAATAGTAGTAGGCTTTGCCGTTTTCAATATGAATAGTACCGTGGTCAAATTTAACGCCCGTATTTTGTTGGTAAACCACCTCAAAATCGTTCGTACCGCCTTTCGCTTGTTCAACGAACGGGTAGCCATTTTTAAGCCCAATTATGAAAATACTATCGCCCGAGGTATAAATAGAATCTGCACCGGTAAAATCAGTCGTAACCGTAAAGCTCTCTGTATTGGCTGGTTTAAAGGCATGTATCGACACCTCTTTGTAGTCACTTCGCTTTGTATCTGTAGAACGAACGTGAGTGATAAAATGGAGATCGTCGTTCTCAGTAACCGTCCAATCAAATCCCGTTACAATGTGCACAGAATTCGACTCTTGATGATCGATATAATCGCCAGGCTCGAAGATTTTTATTTCATCAGAGTTAACCAAGGGCCAGGTTATGTCCTCGTCGTCTACATTTTTCCAGTTACCCAGACCATCTGGGTGATCTGAGTACGCGTAGTAAACGCCGTTCTGGTACTTATAACGGTCATTATTGTCCGCGCTACGTTGTTGAAACCCTACACGTAGCTTACCGTTTAAATACTTCATCTGACCATATAACCCCCAGTTGTACGCATTTCCATGAGTTTTTTGGTCTTTATGATTGAAAGGTGTAAAACGAGTCCACACTTGTTTTTCGGCGTCGTACTTATTGAAATAATAAGCACCATTGTTGTTGCCACCCCAACGCATGTAATGCAAAAGTTCGCCATCTTTACTTGTGTAAAATTTAGGGTATGTCAGCGCAGAAAAATTATCTTTGTCTTCTAAGTTACCTGTCATGGTCAGATGTTTGTAATCGTCGGCGCCCTGACTTACTACGCTGGTATCTTTGACAAACTGCTCTAATGTGAATACCTCATCCGGTGCATCCGCAGCACCAGGCAATGAATAAGAATAACGGAAGAAGTCGTCGACAAACCGTCCCTTAAATCTGCCGTTTTCATCATCATCAACATAGGCGTGCATATCGTACACCATATGGATAGTGCCATTTTTTGGACTCACGGCTAAACCAATGGTGTTGTGCGATTCACCTACTCGTGGGTCTCCTCGAAAGCCAGTGTGTCTATGGGGAAACTGAATGGTTTTAACATTGCCAGTTTTTGTGTTGAATCTGGAAAGCATAACATTACGTTCTTCTTTCCCGCCTTTGTACCACGTCATAAAAACGTAGTGTTTATAAGGCTTAACAGCATCGCCGTGAGCCGAAATGTTCCTTCCAAAAAAATAATCGTACTCTCGCCCCGTTGAAGGGTTTTCAAAGGTTTTGTGATTGAGCTTTTTGCCATCGAAATGAAGCGCGCCGTCGGTTATTTTAACCTGGCTCTCTAAAAATACTCCACTTGCTTTTTTCATACCTGAGGGTACAGCCACGTTATTACTCGTGGCGCAAGCGGTTAACATTGACAGTGCAACCACAACTTTAACTGACGCACTCAATTGGCAGGCTATACCACGTATTTTTAGATTTAACTTCATCAGATTGACTCGCTATAAATTTACAAGCAGTGTACATTTAATTAAAACCATTTTCACTCAATAGTAACCACATTCAATCAACTTAAAGTCAAAAAGGGTTATAGATGGAACAGTTAATTTTCAAAACACTGCTATTTTCTTCGCTACTTTCAGTATTGGTAAGTAACTTAGCGTTCTCGCAAGACATCAAGCATGGATTGCGCGATAGCGCTGGAAGACACATGATCCCGCGCGGCTACGTCGTAAATACTAATGACGCCGCGGGAGAAGTTAACTTCACTCAAGAAGACTATGCACGTATGGTACGCATGGGCGCCAATGTACAAGTTGTCAGGTTAGAATTAGGTAAGTTGAGTACATTTGGCAATTCGAAATTTCAACCCGAGTATTTAGCACGTTTAAAACGAGCTGTTCGCCTTGGTAGAGAGGCAGGGGTAAAAACCGTCTTTAAGTTAACTGTGTATGGCGCCGAGGGCTTTTCATGGCCAGATTTATACATTGATAACAATAATGCTCAAGAAACCTATATTAATGCGTGGCGACATATTTGGGATGCGTTTAAAGACAACAATGCGGTGATAGGCTACGACCTGGTAAACGAACCACGTAAAAAGGAATTAGCGCAAACCTATGATGAGCTCACCAGCGACTATTTAATACCGCTTTATGAAAACATTATTGATGCTGCATTACCATACAGCGATAAAAAGCTGTTTTTGATCCAAACTATTTTCATGAACAAAGGCGAAGCAATTAACAAAAATCAGTACGCTGAAATAAAGAAAAGAGTAAACCGTAAAAATATTGTGTTCGCACCACACATATACCAAGAGTATATCGACTACATCGCACCTACTATGGAAAGGTTTGATAAAGAAGCTGACCTACTTCAAGCGCCAATTTTGGTGGGCGAATGGGGGTTTCCCACGCTATTTACTACCGACAAATCAGTGGAGGAACAACTGCACTATATTGAATTTTACATTCGCACTGCAGAAATTTTTGACCAAATGGGTGTAGGTTCAATTAAAGCTTGGTTTCTAGGCAATCGTAGCTACCAGAATTTCTTGCCTGGCGGAGAATCAACCTGGGCGATTTTCTCTGATAAACAAGCCGACGGTACTGTAGAACGAAAATATATCACCGATATTATTGCTCGCCCCTATCCGCAATATATTGCCGGTGATATTAAAAACTTCATGTTTCATTTCGCCACCCGCACGCTAAATCTCAATGTCAAAACCGATAACAGCAAAGGAGCATCGAGAATATTTGTGGCAGCAGATCGCCATTACCCTGATGGATTCTCCATTCACGTAGGCGACGATATAATTCTTACACACAGTCCAATGAGAACAGGTTTTCGCGTGTATTCATCCAAAGCCAACACAAAACCCAGCGATTTTATCTGGGATGCAGATAGGCAGCAGCTGATTGTACTCGCATGGCCCACAGACCAAGCGGTAGTAAATGTAAGGATAGAACCAGGGATTTATAGAGAGCCAGATCCGGCTGCAAAAAATTAGGCTTAGTTACGAATATCTGATTATTTTGGCCTAAATAAATAGGCCTCTATTTCAGCGGTCTGTTAGCTATAAGATACAAGGCGGACGTTTCGGGTATGTCTAACAAAAGTCCGCTGCAGACAAGGAGCGGACATTCAGGATTAAAGGCTTTGAGCTTACGAATGGTGCCAATTTAAGGCATTTAATTTGGAGCTTATGCGGTCTTTTGCATTCTGTATGAACTAAACCGTTCACTAAACTGGCCTAATCTTCTTTGTATAGACTCTAATCTCACTCCCTTGAATCTTGACCTTGCCCACACAATCAGCATCCTCAAGCGCTTCTACAAGCCGATTGTTCACTTCAGTATATGGGATCGAAGGCCGCTTTCCGTAGTTTCCAAGAGTATTAATTGCAGATGGGAATAGCTCTATAGCCTCCATAACAGTTTTCCTACTCCAACGCTTCACGACTCTAATGAGAAGCTCTTTAGCTTCATCTTCGGCCCAATTCTCAAGAAATTTTTTGAATAGTCCAATACCAACGTCCTGATCTTTTACGACTAACATCAAACGCTGTATCACATCCATCGACAAGCGAGAATCATCAACCTTCAGATAATAAGGTGATACAAGATTAGATAACTCAGCACTCGTACCAAGTGTTTCAATATTCAATATGCCACTCAGCTCTATCTTGAAACTTTCTGGTAGTTCTTGATCTTGGAATAACTCAAGCGCAACATCATGCTGAATTGCGCCTGCATAGATATCGATTTCTTTTTGAAATTTTGAATAGTGTTGCTTGATCAGCGCAACCCGAAGCTCAGGATTATCTTCGGTCTGTTCATAGATTTCTTGGTTAAATGACAATAGGCCCCGCACGACCAACAGCAATTTCTTGCTGTTGGATACTCTCGGAAAACCTCTCCATGTCGTATTTAAACCAAGATTTAGTCTTTCATAAAAATTGTCTGAAACTTCGTCCAAGTTATAGATGAACCGTTTAAAATTACTTATCTGCTCATCACTTCCTTCGACTCTAAACTTATCATTTCGCAGTGCTTGGCTGGCTTTGTCCTGATTTATAAATGCAACTACAAGAGCATTGTCTACTTGCTGCGACATATAGCATTGGAATATCGTGCTCCACGTAGGAGCAACCTTATTTTCTTGCAGAAGATGTTGCCAAAGCTCTTCTCTAACATTGTCGAGACTCTTGAAAATGTGATTTTGATGGGAGATTACCCTTCTTTTCAAATCAGGGGATAGCGAATGATCCTGAATGATCATGCTGACCACCCAATCAGGCTCTTCTCGGTTTTGCTCATTACACAACATCACCTTTTCTAGATATTCCGCCAAATTATCATTCACATAAGAAGTGACGTTCTCATCACACTCACTGAGTAAGCAATATGTATGCGAATGTATCTCGCTGGTATCTTTCGCATTTAAAACGATCGCTACGTGTATGTTCAACATATTGATTTTAAAGAGAAGATGGGCATGAATAAAACCTAAAAGACTGGAATTTTCTGAAATCGATGATAGATCTGAGACTTTAACTCCAATAATCTTAAGCACATCGTAACTATTTTTTCCCGGAGCCGATACGCTGCTATTGGCGTAAATTGCCGCAAGGTTTTCTTCAAGATACCGCCTTAATTCATCTACCCCTTCATGATTCTCTATTAGATACATATCAGCACAATCCAATATTTTAGCTAAGTGCTGATCAGAGTTGCTCCCACCAATAACAGCAGCAAAATATTCGGTCCATGTTTCGAGTAATGCGTTACACAATTCTCTTAATCGTTTGCCTTTCTTAAAATAAAGCGAAAAGAAATCCAGAGTTTCACTCGAATCAAACGAATTTTTGACATAATTAAGCGCTAAAAGTCGCCCATTTTTTTCAGATTCAGACGAATACAACAGATAGTCAAACAAATACACATTTAACACATAATTACTGGAAAAGTCGCTGTTGTTCAGGCGTGCACATACTTCTTTTGGGTGATCAATGACTAAATCCGGTTTTGCCGCATCACGTGATTTCAATATGGTATTGAATAGCCTGTCATTAGCACTCCATCCGTCTCTTTCACGGAAGATAGCAATATATAGTGCATAATCTTCATTTAGATAGCCACTTAAGATAAGGAAACGAAACAATCTAATTGGTGCGACATCAGATGTATCTTCTCCTCGATCCTGATAGCTATGAAAAAAAACCTTCAGCTTAGATGTATATTGATTCATTGACTCTGGTGATTCTCGCAGGAAATCAGCTAATTTAAGCTGTTCTAACTCTTGAATACGCTCTTCAATATCAGCAATCTCACTATAGATCGCAGCCTTGACCTTATATGACTTTTTTCCTACTAACTTGACTCTTTCATTAAATGATAAATTAGCATCTAATTTATTCTCTATTACTGCGAATGACTTTCCGCTATCCCATCCCCCGTGATTTGCGTGTTGTGCAAAAACAATATTATTTATTCCCACAAGTGGTTCAATATCTTTGAAAAAATTCATTCCCGAAAACGGATAAAAATGATTATCCACTCTTACCCCCAAAACAGCGTTTTTTGAGTGTTTTATCAACTCTCCAACGTAAGAGTTTACTAACTCAGCTTCGGAACTTACGCGCTCATTATCTACTCTCTCAATTAATTCTTTTTTTTCTGATAACTCCGCCTTAAAAGCTGATTTTCTATGTTCCAAAAGATCCTGTTTACAATTTACCAACTCATAGAAAACACCTTCAGAGTCATGTAGCGCCTCAAAATCTTTACCGAACAAATTTTTATAAATCATAAGTGCCAGAAGAAATGTAGGATCAATATTCTTATCGTTAATCTCCTGAATGTAGATGACAAACTCATTAAAAACATTGTGTATTAGACGTGCATCATTCAAAAAATCAGACACGTCCCGTAGAAAATCTTGATTTAGAGGCCGCTTAAGTTCGGGTAATGATTTGCAGCGTTCGGTTATGACGTCTAGAGAGTTTGCTGTGCCAATCACAGGAATAACAGGGATGATAAAATCAAAAAACTTGGTTCTCTGCCGCTCATTAAATGTGGAGTCTTTTAATGCATACAAAAACTGCACATGTCTGCTGTTACTGACACTGTGACTTTTGTTAATAAGGGTATTGAGTTCACGCAACTTTGTGAATATATCGGGCGAGTCAAAACGATCAAGGTCTTCAAAGATGACTAAGTTATATTCGGTCTGCTCAAAGAAATAGAGTATCTCATCCACATGTTTATTGAGAATGGATGCTGAATCCACATCTTTTTCTACCTCAATATTTTTTAGCGATATTTTTTTGAACGATGCACCGAATGCACTCAAGTAAAAATGTTTAATCAACCACCAACTGCTAAAAATGAATGCCGTGACAAAAAAGAACAGCGCATAAAATGCACCACTCCACAGTGGTATTGAAAATATTTGTTTATTGTACTGAAAAAGGATCAACGCACCAATGACCCACAGCGTCATGGCCGTTGCGTTAATAATAGGTTTCTTGGGTGTTTTAATCCGCTTAAAACGAGAATATGGTAAGGCATCAGAAGGAGCACTGTAGATCATTTGCTGCAAAATACTGAGCTCAATTTCAGCTCCAGTGGGTTGCTCATTTTCAAAAGAAGCCAGTGAAATCTCTAGCAATTTCACATCCTCAGGACAGTTTTCTTTATACCCCTTTATTACACTACTTTTCCCCGAACCGTATGGCCCTGTGAGAGCAATGTTGTAGATATCTTTATCCTTAATGCCGAAATTTAACGCCGATTGATAAATGCAACCATCTTTACTACGTGATACGGGCGCTAGATCAACAAACCATTCGTGCTTTTTTTTATTCTGGTCCATGAAATCCCTTAACTAATATTTCCAAAAAATAGTCATCCTAGGGTGGATTGAAATGCACCCACTGAAAATAGCGGCTGACTAAAATATTTAATATAGCTGATCGAGTCCACTGGTTGTACTAGTGCACTGACTAACCTACATTTTTCTCTTTTAAAAGAATAACAACAAATAAGGCAAGGTGGCAGATACAAATTAAAGCCCTACCATTCTTACCAGTTTGTGGCAAAGCGACAGAACTCCCCTTCCAGTGTCCGCCACTTCGCTGGTTGCAGAAGTCGGCTTTTAGTAACGCCAGCGTCCGCTATACGTACGCTGCCGACCTTTGGTTGTTACTGACTGGCACCGGTAGACAAGAAGCAGCTATTCCACCCTTACCTATGGGTATCATGATTTTAATTATGTTTTAGCTTCAGCACACGGCAACAAACATGATTGGGGGCTATATGGAGACTTCAAATAAATGAAAATGGCCACAATTTGTGGGTGAAAGAACAAAACCATGTGCAAAGCCAAGTTGATTATTGTAATGCCAGCAGCCATTCTGATGTTAACGTTGGGCGAATTGGTTTACGCCGCACGTTTAGCCGTAGGACTATCTGAAAGACACTCGTGTAACTTGTAAACAGTAAACAGTAAACAGTAAACAAATAGGCTGCATCACAGGCTGCGAGCCTGTGATGTATTTAAGCCCTCATTTTGCGTAATACAGCAATAAGTCTTCAGCGGGTAAAGTTGGCTTAACTTTGTTGTAAATATCATCAGGTACTGCATTTTTACCAAAATGAGCCCGTGTTATGTGCAGCATTGGATAGGTTTTTGATTCATATGCTTGTTCAACAGTTTTCCAAATTTGTTTGTACTGCCAAGTTTTTTCACCGCGTAAATAAGGGTAAAAATAGCTAACTGCTTTTGGCAAACTTTGGCCTTGAGTTCCTTCAAAATGCCACAAATCCTCCCCTAACTTTTCCGCTAAAAATGCCACTTGTAACAGTGCTTGCAAATTCATCGATGTATAATTAACCGATTTTGTGCGTTTGAGCTCATGTGGTTGAGAACCGTCTAATTGAAATTGTTCTTCAATACGTTGTTTAGTTTCAGCTAAGTAACTTTTCGCTTGTGCTTGTTTGTTTAAATACATCATTAAACCAACAACTTGATAGTCATACCATGAACCGTGGTTGTTTTTACGTGTTCTTTCTAAGTTACCTAACTCACTGTTTAACAACCAAGTTAAATAGTCATCTAACCAAGTGTTTACCTTAGTAATAAAACGGTTATCAACTGTATTGGTGGCTTGCAACAGTTGCATGGCTGTTACCACATTACTGATGCCAGTCCACTCAATTATCCCAAATGGAGTACCATTGTTTGTACCTGGCCAGCCTTGCGCATAGTTTAGATGCGGATTCATTCTGGTTTTGGGGTTAACCATCCATGTATCGATATAATTTTGCATGCGTAGCAAGTAAGTTGAATTGTTGGTGTTGGTGTAGGTGTAAGCTAAAGTCAAGGTTTGTAATGCTTTTAGAAACTTTGACGAACGCGCTTGGTCGGTATGTTTTCCGCGTGTCATTGGGTTAACTTGACCATCTTTATTTATCCAAGGCAAGCCATCTGCCGTATCAGAATTTGGCCAAAAATACGGAGCTAAACTGAGGTAGTCTTGTTTATTACCGCTAGGCCCAGCGTTGGGTTTATTGAGCACTGATTCGATGGATTGTGTTAGATCTTTTTGCGCGGCTTTTTCATAAGTTTTGACCGCTGTGATATACGTTTTATTGCCTGCCAAAACTTGTTGTTGAATGGTTTGAATATGCTGTTTGTTGTAATAAATATAATCTGGTACAAAAGCGAAATTGCTTTTAGCTTTCTGTGAAGAGGGTGTTGTGTTGGTGCAGCTAAAAATTGCAAAACTCAATGCAAGAGCCAGCAAACTGGTGATGACAATTCTTATTTTTCTTTGCATGTTCACGAACATTATAACTGTCCTATTAAAATGAATGGAATTTGCTAAGCCACCAGCAAGCGGTTCACTACTGCTAGATTTGATTGAGCGGTTTTAATTGAGGCTGATAGACTGCGTTAAGGCTTGCTCAAGTTGGGTGAGTTATAGCCTACAACCCGTGCGAAAAGCACGGGTTCGGTGACAGTAGCTAAAGCTCGTAATGCTACATTGCCTTACAGCGATTCAATGCTTGCAGATAATAGTAGTCTCCGTAATTTAACGCCGAATTTAACTCATCATTTGCAGGAAAATTACCCGTCGCCTGCTTTAACAAGAAGTGGCCGTTTTCGCCTATAGTAGCCAAGTACGCAGGTGAAGATAGTGTGCGTAGCATTTTCATCGCAGCATCGTAGTAACGCTCTGACTCCGCCCCTTCAACAAATGTTGATAACTCTAGTAACGCACTTGCAACCAACGAAGCAGCAGACGAATCTCGGTATAGAGTTGTACCCTCGTGTTTTGGTGCATCGTAGTCAAAATAAGGCACCAGGTCGTCGGGCATATTCGGGTGGTTAAGAATATAGTTTGCGATACCTCGAGCATGCTCTAAGAACTTTTCATTTTGAGTAAATCGATATGACATTGTGTAGCCATACAACCCCCAGCCTTGCCCCCGCGACCATGAAGAATCGTCAGCAATGCCTTGGAAAGTTTGTTTCCAATTAGGCTTGCCGGTTTCCCTATTGTAGTTAACTAAGTGGAAAGAACTGTAATCATCACGGAAGTGATGCTCCATAGTAACAGTCGCATGACTGGTAGCAGCATTGCGATAAACTGGGTCACCGGTTATTTCAGATGCGCGATATAACAACTCCAGATTCATCATGTTGTCGATAATAACCGGGAATTCCCATGTTCCCCAACTCCAAGAATAGGTAACACCAATTTTGGGGTTGTAACGTTCCATCAACGTTTTCGCCGCGTTGACAATAACCGCTTCATACTCTTTGTTGTCTGTTAAGCGAAGGCCGTTTCCGAAGCTGTCATAGATGATAAACCCAATATCATGGGTTTTACGATTAAATTGATTTTTCTCTAAAGCAACGGTCCACTTGTCTGCCGTGTCTAGCCAACTTTTATTTTGGTTGTGTTCATATAGATTCCAGTAACTGCCAGCAACAAACCCGCTCGTCCACCCTAACATGGGCTCTAGCCTCGGCTTTCCCTGGCTATAAGACCTAGGAACTTTCTTAGGGTCGGTATACGTTTTTCTAAAGCCGTCGTATTGAATAGTTGCGTGATCTAATGCTGCCTCACAAAACTTAGCGTTGTTTTCCGGCCAATCAATCTTTTTAGAATAAGCAACTGAGTTAGGCACTTTTTCTTCTATGGCCGGCGCGCTAGCTTGCTTATCCGTAGCGCTGCATGCAGATATAATGCACGCGGCTAACATGGAAGTAATAATCTGTTGTTTTTTGTTCATCCAATACATACCGTTGTAACTAATCTTGCTCAACAGAATAACTAATAATCCAGATTGAATCATCAAAAACAATCATATTAGGTCATACGTAACTTTAAAAGCACATTTCTGATTCAGCGGATAACGGTAATGTGCGTCAATTATTGCATTACACCATTTTTATAAATTTATTCCTTTAACCATTTCACCTCATATTTTTGTACAGCGAATGAGGGAATAGTCTCTTCGATTGCAACTATCGATGCTTCGTTATTTCCTTTAGTACTATTGCGTTTCCAGTCACTCCACTTTAAGGAGTTAACCTTCCCGTACTTCTCACGCTGTTCGCGAAAGATATTTCGCCCTGTTTCATTTAAAGCATCGCGAATAGATGCAGTAGGGTGTGCATCGGCTTTACGCCACCCGCCTTCGCTTTCGACAATTGTGGATTTAGGAAAGTCTTTGAAGAACTGCTGCTCAATGTTAGTTCCGCTATCAATTTGCGCTACGCGATACTGAAACCTTGTGCCTGCTGGCTTGTCGACGCGAACACGAAGCTGAAGTGGTTCAGGTGTCAAATTATCCATGTTTTGGTTATTAAAACTGTAGGCAAGCACGTCAATTCCTTCATCCGCTTCTCTTTTCGTAAATATTCCATTAATCTTGTTCCCTTGAGGCGTCTTCGTAGCACTAGTGGTATTTTTATAGAGTTTGTTTCCCACCATTGAGAACAGAGCAAGCTGTGTCATTGCTTCGGGACTGTAAGACCCTCCATGCGCGTTTCCCCACTGAAAAATTTTCTTAATGTTGTGGGTTAGCATCATTTTGGCGAGCATGGCAAAAAACGCCGAATTATGTGAAGTTGCGACACTAACAAAACCTGCCCTCTTCATTTTAACAATGAATTTGTACTCATGAATTTCAAAGCTAGCTTCAGGATTATAATCTGCATGCTCCAATATAGGTGCGATTTGGCTAGCATAAATCTTCTCCATATCCATTTCACGGGGGTGGGTTATGTGAGGGTAGTAAGAAATCGCTAGGAAGTCATAGGGCACATTATTTTCTTTGGCCCAGGTGACGAAATGCGGTGCATAAGCATTTTCTTTGTTACCCGTATAATCAATATACCGGCTTTTATGAGAGGCCTCTCTGAAGTGAGTTCCTACTTTTGCGGTGGGAAGAACAGTTTTAACTGCCGCGACTGTATTGCGATAATGTTCAAAAAACTCTTCACGAGTGGCCGCCCAGTGTTGCGGCCGAGTATCTATTTCGGACCCCACTCTAAATCGCCATTTAAGCACTATTTCCTTACCGTATCGTTTGACCAGTTCGGTCATAAAGGCGCGTATATAATTGTTCCATGCTGTAGCATCATATGGTGGCAGCCCATTTCCATACACGCCCACTTTATCTTTCAATAAGTAGTGTTCACCGTCAGGCTCGTCAACAAATTTATATCCGCGCTGAAATGCCCAAGGTGGGTTATCCAATACAACCTGAAATATATCCCAGTCGCCATCTAACCAACTATCGAGTTTGACGAACGCAGCCTCAAAGTTATAAACATATTTCTCACCGTCCCATAAATAAGTATCGCCTGATAAATCCTGATTAAACCAGCCACCTAACATTCTGACTGTATTGACCTTAGGTCTGCGACCAAACGTTGCTGGTTTTGAATTTGGACTCCCCCTCTCCGTCCTTACAGCAACGTCGAAAAAATCATACACTTCGCCTATTTGTGAAATATCATCCGTGAAATCCGCAGCCAACGTTACTGGTATATTCGTATTATTAACGTTTCGCTTTTGATAAAACGATGGCGCATCGAGAGGAAACTTTACCTGCAGTAGTTCACGTAACTTTTCTTCTATTTTTTGCAAAGCTGGCTTTCCAGACTCATTAACCCGTGCAATTTCTGAATCTGTGTGATCGTATAACTCTGTAAACTTGATTTCCTGCGTAGCAGCATCTCGCCAATGGGTATATCGCCATTGACCGTCCGTTACTGTTACACCCATTATCTTGCCTCGGTTGAAGAGGCTATAAGCGGCAGGTTTGAATGATTGCTCGGGGTTGTCTATAAGAGACAGCATACTTTCTCCATCCACCTTTGGCATAGTAAGACCTGCTACTTCAGCTAGCGTTGGAAAAATGTCGATGTTTTCAACTAACGCAGACGAGATGCGATTTGATACACGGGCACTATGAGAAAGCTCTCGACTGACAATCAGCGGAACCCGGGTATCCAGTTCCATATTAGTATGTTTGTTCCATGCGCCATATTCACCTAGCTTGTAACCATGATCGCTCATCAACACAACCATGGTATTTTCTCGCAGTTGCATCTCTTCAAGCGCCTGCATTACTCTGCCCACTTGTGCATCCATATAACTCACCGATGCATAATATCCATGAATAAGCTTTTTGGTCAGTTCATCATCAACGTCGCCCTCTTTAGGAATACCACCATACATTCTAAGCTCGCCCCATTTTGTGAGCGCAAGGCGATACATGTCCTCTGGCTTATTTCTGCTGGGCACGGCAAATGCGTTGCTGTCATACAAGTCCCAGTAACGTTTCGGGGCGTTAAAAGGTAGATGAGGCTTACTGAGGCCTACGAACATCAGGAACTTGTCGTCTTTCACCTTTTCTAGTGTGCGTATGGCAGCACTGGCTACTTTTCCATCTTTGTAAAAATCGTCTTCTACCTCGCCGGCCTCGTATGCAAACCGTTTTTCTTTATTACCGTCAATGGCGTAAAAGTTATCCAGTTTTTTAATATGAGTAGACCAGTTGTCTGCATCGTCTGTTGTACTGTGATAAACCTTGCCAATACTAACCGTCTTATAGCCATTTGCTTTGAACAACTGCGGCATCGACATCACATCAGGTTGATTAGGTCTAAGCCGCCCGTCTCTTCTAATGGTATACAATCCTGTTGTCTCAGGTCGTAAGCCTGTCATTATACTCACGCGAGAAGGGCCACAGATGGCTTGTTGAGCGTACGCTCGGCTAAACTTTACGCCCTCGCTGGCCAGTTGGTCGATATTGGGGCTGTGCACCTGAGTGTGGCCATAAGCGCCCAAATCAGGTCGAAGATCGTCAACGAGAAACACTACAATGTTAGGAGACTTATTGGCTTGACTTGCATAAGCCATCGCGCTGACAAGTAGGCCCGAAAAAACTAAGATAAGCGTTGTGAAGTATCTAAGTACTAAATTCATTTTAATATCCCAATATTAATTAGCGTCTATTTTCCAAACACCCGGAGCAACATCTAATAAGACATATTTCGAGTTTTCAGACACAAACTTCACACCATCTACACTGTTTTTAGCTTGCCCAGTTTGCCATGCAACATTTCCATTTACGACTATTTTGCTGATTTTAAAATATTCCTTAGGCACTCCTACCCGGGCTACTGTATTACTAGGTGAATTGAGTTCAAGAGTAAGACTTTCTGATGTGCGACTTATTGTAAAATCGATGTCGCCTTGCACGCTGGGCACGCGTTGTTCAATCTGCTTCATGTGCACCATATTGGGCAAAATCTGATATGTTTTCCAAGCTACAGAAGTAGGGGCGATACCAGCAATATATTTACTTAATACAGTACTAGGTGCATTCCAGGCATGATTTTCTGTTCCTCCGCCATTCATGTATTCGGTTAACGTGGATCTGACTGGATTAGCTACCTGTTTGCCATACCGCTCTTTCATTCTCGACAGAGCATCACCGTAGCGCCCAGCTATTGCCATAGCGTTATAGACCATCCATTCAAAATGCGGGCTGGCAAAGTGGTTGAGTATCAATACATTGTCAACTACGGCGTCGTATTGGCTCTCGTCAGCTAAGCCAAACAAAATAGCAACTGCATTAGCCCGGTCGTCTTTAAACACCTCGGGGTTGCTACTGTAAAAACCATCATGCCAAAAAGTAGTGCTAAACGCCTTTTTTAACGCTGCTATGCGGCTATCGTAGAAACTCAGGTGAGTGTGATTATTCAGCGCTAACGCCATGTTGCGAGCTGATACTAGCGCACTGTAGTAAAGCGCATTTTGAATAACGTCATAATCAATGGTTTCTTGCGGGCCCCAGTCAGTCCATTTCCAAGCACCACTTCTAAATGTCGCTAAGCCATTCTCGCGGAGATCCCACAATGTGAGGTATTTATGTACATACGGATAGGCAAACTCAAGCGTCTCACGATCGCCGGTATTATAGTAATAATGCCAAATACCTTGCTCGACAAACTGTAAACTTTGTGCCGGTAATTCCCTGAATCGGCCAGGCCCTAAACCTGCGAAAATACCCGTTTCGCTGTCGCTGAAGGCAAGCGTTACTTTGATCGCTTTTTTCAGTAGGTCCCGCCCGGGTTTATCCATGGAGTAGAATAAGTAGCTTGCCTGGTCAGCTACATCACCAATCCACAAACCTCGCTCTCTATCCGGCGTATCCATAAAGTTATCGCGAGCACAAATGTATAAAGTATTCTCAGCCATCTGCCAAATACGGGTAAACCAGCTATCGTCAGTCTCAAAGTGCCCAGGAGTTGCGCCCACCCCTGTCCAGCGGTATTTTAGGCCGTGCACGGTGACACCTTTTGGGAAAGTATATTCTATAGTTCGAGCGTTAAACCATGAATAAGACTCAAACTGCTGTCGGCCTTTTTTTGTCGTGTAGGTGGTCTCAATCGTGTTAAGCCGCATATTAGAGTCAATATGCACCTGCAAGCCCTGCTCAGCCTCAATATCGAAATAGGGTGTAATATTTTTATTAAAATCGAGCACGCATTTAATTGTTTCACCATTGCTCACAAAAGGAAATTTGGATGCGGGATAGTTCTCGCAGCGCGTCAGACCATAGTTGTGTAAAATGGGGATTTCACTTGGAAAAAGCGCATTGAAAGGTGCTCTCGGCGGACGGTGTAGGCTCTTTGCGCTCGCCCAGCTAGTATCATCGTACTCGGTTTTATACCAAGCACCATCCGTCCAATCTCCCATGCTATTTCTGGCATCGTAATCAATGTTCCATGCCGCTACTCGATAGGGCGACTGCTTAGTTACTTTAGCGTTATAAGCCGAGTGAGGATTTACCTTCCATGAATCATCAGAAATAATTCGAGTATCACCGGCGTCAGCCTGAAAAATAAAGCCCCCTTTATTCGACGAAATATGAGTACCCTTTTGACCATTATCACCGTAATACCATACCAATGCCGCGATAGTGTTAGTACCTTCAGTCAGGTATTGACTGATATCAACTTCGTCATAGTACTTGTTCGATGCAATAGGGAAAAAGTCGGTACGTGGCGCTGGTGTTACTGGAGACGGCCCTCCCGTATAGCTTCCTTCGAAAACAACAAGCTTGCCATTAATCCATAACCAATATTTGGTGTCAGCGCTGATATAGGCAACGCTTGCTTCTGGTTGTTCGTCCAAACTAATTTCTTTACGAAATGCCATCCAACTATTTGGATCGGTAAATCGTTCTTTTGCCCAAATCCACTCTGCAGACCACTCAACCGAAGTAGCAGGAAGCGAAAAAGTAGAACCTAGTAGCACAAAGCTAGCAATTATTATTTTTCTTATGCGCATATTTATTGTCCATTGAAACTGTAAAAAATGAATTTATAAACTCTAAAACACTACATTGGCCTGCTGATGTCGCCCGATACCTGATAAGAGCCAGGCTCAAGCCACAGGTCAGTGTCAGGTAAAGATTCACCATTATGGGTCAGTGTTAGTCCAGTAAGGGACGGAAGCTTTAGTTCAGCGCGAGTATTTTTCGGTACGGTAATACTCATTGATAATTGGTTGGCGGCAATTGACCAAGCCACTTTAATATCGCCATTAATCGTTGGCACTGTACCTTGCAAGTTATTTAACCTAGTAGTGAACTGCGGGCTAATCTGAAAGGTTTTAAATCCAGGCTCTAGTGATCGAATTCCGAGCATACCTGTGTAGAACCACTCAGCCACTGCACCGTAAGCATAATGATTAAGTGAATTCATGTTAGCTTTATTGAAGCCCTCTTCGAGAGAGTATGAGTTCCAACGCTCCCAGGTAGTCGTTGCACCGTTGTTGATGGAGTAAAACCACGACGGATAGGTTTCCTGCAGCAAAATATCGTACATTAGTTCGCTATGACCATATTTTTGTAGCACCTGATGTAGCATTGGTGTGCCTAAAAAACCAGTACGTAAATGCCGATCACTTTCTTCTAACAAGGCTAATAGCTTTTCAACTGCTGTAGCTTGCTCATCTTCTGAAAACAATCCAAACGCCAGCGGCAACAAATAACTTGTTTGAGTAGTTTTAACATTGAGTTCAACGGTTTTTGGCGACTTGAGCCGTTTACCTTTCTCCCGTTTAATTTGCTTAGTCGTTGAGCTCACAAGATTGAGCGTGTCATCAAAAAAGAATGTTCTGAATTTTTGCTTAATGTTATTAAACAAACGTCGATATTGGTTTGCGTCGGATTCATACCCTAATATCTGTGCAGTTTTGGCCAAAATGTCCACAGAGCGCGCGTAATATGCGGTAGCAATTAAATCAGGATGCGTATCACCCGAAGCTCGTTCGTTTTCTGTAAAAGGCTGTAACCAGTCGCCGTAAGTGCCAATGTTGGAAATATAGTCAAAGCTATTAAACTCAGTGTATTTCACCCATCCCTTCATCATAGAATAATTGTCAGCGAGAACAGCGACATCTCCGGTATGTTGGTACAATTCCCACGGAACGATGGTTGCAGCATCTCCCCAAGCAGCGGCGGTTCCCTCAGTAAGAAACGGGCGAAATGGCACAAATTTGGGGATCATTCCATCAATGCCTTGCTCTTCTCTCATACTTTCTAGCCACGAAGCCCAAAAAGCATACACATCCGCTTTATATAGTGACGTACGGACAAATACTTGGGCATCGCCTGTCCAACCTAAACGCTCATCGCGCTGCGGACAGTCTGTGGGAATATCGAGGAAATTACCGCGTAATCCCCACGATACATTGCTAGACAGCGTATTGAGTTTGCTATGGTTACTTGAAAAATTGTCATAGACATCGAAATCAGAGTGAAGCACCTTACCTTTCACCCACTCCAGCGCTGGTGTAAATGTTTTGTCATACCCCGAAACTTCCACATAACGATACCCATGAAACGTAAATGTTGGCTGATAGGTAATTTGGCCGTCGGATTTGGGAACGTACCAATCGGTACTTTTGGCCGAGCGAAGATTTTTTACGTAGAACGTTTCTCCTTGCAGCGCTTCGGAAAATCGAATTTTTACTGTTTGATCTTTTTTTACGGGTAGCGTCACTTCCGGCACGCCTACCATGTTTTGACCCATATCGAAAATTGCCACACCGTCTTTAACACTTACAAGCGTTATGGCAGGAATAGTTTTCGTTACTCTAACTGGCGCATGACGCTTTGGCCGAAGTTTTACGTCAGGTTCATGCGGCTCAGCATAAACCCGCATCCAGCCATCGTTGGTAAACTCAGCGGTATTCCAGCTAGGTATTTCAAAATTGGCGTCATAGCGCTCTCCATCATAATTACCCGCAGTGCGAATGGGTCCTTGATCGGTTGAAAACCAACTATCATCAGTTACAACTCGCGATAATGTTCCGTCTGCAAAGGTTACTTCAAGCTGAGCAATGAGTCGAAGAGGTGTTACATAGTCCTGTTTGGTAGGATGAAAAATACGACCTTGCCACCCTTCAGCTAGTGCAGCACCGATAGCATTAGAGCCTTGATGCACTAGATTTGAAACATCGTAAGTCAGCGTCTCAATACGTTTATGATAGGGCGTCCACCCTGGAGTCATCACATCTTCACTGACTGCTTGGCCATTGATAAAAGGCTTAAATACCCCTTTGGCGGTGATATAAAGACGAGCTCGTTTAATGGGCTTATTCAGCTTAAAGGTTTTACGTAAATATTGAGGACGAAAATACTGATTATCTGGTTGCTCAATGGAGTTGGGGCTATGGACTATGGTGCGCTCATTAGTGTCTGGGTGCCCTATCCACCGAGCGTGCCAATCACTGTTTGTAAGCAAACCAGTCTCAATAGCCTGCGTTTCACTCCAACGTGAACTGTTGCTCTCTACATCCCACGTTTTTACTCTCCAAAATACACGTTGCCTAGAGTCTAGAGTTAACCTCTCAGCACTAACCCACGCATTTTTAGATGACATAACTCTTCCGCTATCCCATAAAATGTGTTCTGGGTCGAATGTATCGTAGGTAGACACTTGAATTTGATAACTATGTTGAGCTAACTGAGTAGACTCGGCGGGAACTTGCCAGCTAAACCGCGGTGAGCTCTCATAGTGACCAATTGGATTAACGAATCCTTCACCCACCGTAAGTGCTATTGGGGCGGGTAAAACCTTTTTTTCGTCGTTATTGGTTTTTTCTGGCTCTGCTTGTTGGCAAGCAGTAAGGAAGATAGTGAGCATGCAAAGTAGCATGTATCGGTAATAAGACATTATTGACCCAAATCAGAAGTTATATAATTAGAAAAGGCACCTAATTTGATTATTGATACCCTTAAAATTTAAATTCAATCAAATATAGTCAAAAAAAGTCTTAAATGTTAACTTTACGTAAAATGTCATTGCGCTAACTATTTACGCTCCACTTGATGCTAGTGCTGTTGGGGTAGTTTGAACTAACGCTATGAAATGTCTTATCGAAGCGGAAAAGAGAAGATATGGTGTCTCAAAGCATGCCGTCGCCCCATTCTAATCAAGGCTCTTTGAAACAAGTTTCAAACGCTTTTGCATCGTTGTTTGAATCAGAAAAACAGCGGCTGTACTCATACATTTATGCGTTTGTCTTAGACAAAGCCGCCGCCGATGATATTTTTCAGGAAACAAGCGTTATCCTGTGGAAGGAATTTGAGACCTTTGAACAAGGAACAAGCTTTAGAAAATGGTCAAATACCATTGTGTTTAATTGCGTAAGAACCTACCGTCGGCAACAAAAGAAATTAGTTTTAGGCTTGAGTGATGAATTACTTGAGCAGCTTATATCTTCAAGTTCCCATCAAGAAAATTCAGACGACAAGTGGCGTATACTGCAACATTGCGTTTCCCATCTCTCTGATTCTGCATATCAACTTTATTTCGGTTTTTATATAGAAAATTTGAGCGCCCAGGCACTTGCAGACAAGACCAGTCGTTCGATTTTTGGTATTCGCAAATCTATCCACTTGCTTCGTCGCACGCTCTTCGACTGCGTTGATAAAAAGAAAGCGGAGTACAACGATTGAATCGCTCTGAAGAGTTTAGTGAAGTTCGTACCATTGCAGATGAAATCTGTGCTGGCACAGTGACTCAAATACAGCTCAAAAAACTCGAAGCCCTGTTAACTAATGACGAGCAAGCTCAACAATTTTACCTTGATTACATCGAATTTCATGTCCATTTAAAATCAAGCACTATTCCGGATTTAGAGATAGTAAGACGCAAGACCGTCATTGACGAAGTTGTCGTTCGTCCCACATATGTGTCTAAACAGCTTCACGAACCTCCGCCTTACGATACAGTTTCACCAAAGAAAAAGAATAAATCAAAACACATGCTTTATTTTGCAGTGTTTTTTACCTTCTTATCTTTATTATTGATATACATAAACACACAGGCAGATCCACTCGCTGATGAACATTTTGTAGCAGAATTAGTCAGTGGAAGGCTATTGGTCGACGGCAATGGCAATGTCTATAACGACCATGTTTATCCCGGTATCTATAAAAGCGAGGGCCCTGTTGAACTTAGGTTACGCTCAGGTGATAGCTTAATATTTGCTTCACATTCACATTTCAAACTGTTCAATATTACCGATGTTAAGCTAGAGGGCGGAGAAATTAGCGTTACCTCCAATTCAAATAAGAATATCACCATTTCAACTGATGTCTTTGATATTGAGATGCATTCGGGCAACTTGACCGTCAAGATAGTGGACGATACAGCCACAGTCTCAACTGATACCGACGCTAAAATAATACCTAAAGCATGGCGACCAAGACACTTTTGGAACTTTGATGATGCTGGTGACAGAGTGATGGACTTCGTAGGAACCGCTGTCGGTGTTGCGGGTGATGGGGCTAAACGCGTTGATGGGCTTATCGGGAAAGGCGCTTTTTACTTTGATAACGGTAAGGATGCAAGAATCAACGTGGGCAGCGGAGGTGGTAGTGTGCCTGCGACAGGCTCTTTCTCCGTAATTGATGGCGTTACTATTGAGGCATTGATTAGGCCACTTTATAACGGAAAAGGCCCTACCAAAGGACGATATGGAGAAATTGATGAAATTTTTCGAAAAGATCAGAGTGATAAAGATCACAGAATGCTGCTTAGTTTTCAAAATGACCGCAACAAATCAATAGTAGTACCAGCTGGCAACTATGCAGAATCTATTAGCTTTGGTTTGTACATTTTAGGTCAAGGTTACCATGAGCTAAAACTCCCTTTAGATGGCAAAAACGGACGACCTACACTTCGACAGTTAAAAGATGGTAATTTTCACCATGTAGTAGCTACTTATGACGTTAAAAGCGGGCTCAAAGCAATCTATATCGATGGAAAAATAGGCGCGCGCTTTCAATATCCACCTGGATCCAAAGTATTAAGTGGTGGCGCAGGATTAGCCAATATTGGGAATTCTCCCAATGCTCAGGGACATGCTGCTGAGGCCTATGCGGGAACCATAGACGAGGTAGCATTTTATGATTTTTCCCTTCCCCCCTTTGTAATAAATCTTCACTACAAAAATGTTGTTATGGGCCTTAACTATTTCGGCAACCAGCCATCAGCAGAAGCGCTGCCTCTAAAAAGCTATATCGAGCTTTCTTCTAATAAAACACTAACGCTAAACAACACCACCGGCTTACCTGAGCGCGACGGTCATAACGAGCCAAAGAAATAAGCTCAGCTAACAGCCACTCAAGTGCTACAGGCTTTGCCCACTGACCTTAGCAAAGCCTGTAGCTAGAAACTTATATGATTATCACCAAACTCTTGCGACGTTGTTTTAACGGTTTTTTCACTATCCTACGACTTTCATATATTTGTCTGAAACAACGATGTCAAAATAATGTTAACTTTTATGACTGATTATGATTGATTTTGGCTGGTTTTTCTAGGTACTATCAACGACATCAAATTTCACTAGCCGATATCATTAAGAGGATTACGTGGAAATTAATAGACGAATATTCTTAGGTTCTATGTTGTACGTTGTTTCAGCATCCGTTCTACCATCAGAGCTAAAAAAGTCGCTTAACCTGACTGTCTTCAAATCGGATGCGACTTTTTTCGAAGCGGATCAGTTCACGTTACTTTACGATATTGCGGATATAATGATACCTCGTACCGACACCCCCGGCAGTATGGACACTCACGCCATACAGGTACTTGATGAATTAATGATATCTTGGGCAGCAACCTCGACACAGCAACAATTCAATCAATTCTTATCCGAATTTTTGTTACGCGCAAAATCGACATTTAATACAAGCTACTTTTTACTCGGTAGGGAAAAAAGGCAGAGCTTTCTAGAACTTATCGACGAGCGGGCTTTTGACAAGGATAAAAGCGACTTTGCTATTGCATATAAACGACTCAAAGCGCTCATTTTCCATATTCACTACTCATCTGAATCAGCTAACCCTAACTTCTTTCTTGTCCCTGGTGGTTATCGGGGCAGCCTTACTCAAGATGAGTTGAACGTTATCTACGAGAGAAAATACTTATGAACAACGACTATGACGTTATTGTTGTCGGTTCAGGAATTACAGGCGGCTGGGCGGCTAAAGAATTCTGTGAACGAGGGTTTAAAACTTTGGTTGTAGAGCGCGGAAGAAATGTAGAGCACCGAGGGCCTGAGTACAAAGATTTTCAAGCACCTTGGGATTTGCAAAACCGAGGAATGCCAAATGAATCGCTAGCTGAAGATGGTCACTACGCTACGCTTAGAAAAAAAGGGCACTTATATAAAACCGACGCGCTGCACTTTTTTGTTGACGATAAGAAGCACCCGTACAGTTTTCCTGAGGATAAACCTTTCATGTGGACCCGTGGATATCAATTAGGAGGACGTTCACTTACATGGGGACGCCAGGTACTGCGATGGAGTCCCATGGACTTTCAGGCCAATGCGAAAGACGGCCATGGTATTGAATGGCCTATCGGTTATGAAGATTTAGCACCGTGGTATAGCTATGTTGAGAAATTTATAGGCGTTTCAGCGAATAAAGATGGTTTGAAGACCCTACCTGACGGCGAGTTTCAGACGCCATGGGAAATGAGCTATGCTGAAAAATACATTTCCAATAATATTGCCAAAAAGTATACCGACAGACATCTCATTATAGGAAGAGCCGCTAATCTCACGTCCCCGTCTCAAGATCAAATCGCATTGGGTAGGGGCAAGTGCTTAGCGCGCTCATACTGTAGGAGAGGATGCAGTTTTGGCGCCTACTTTAGCTCTCAGTCTGCCACACTGCCTGCAGCTAATAACACGGGAAACTTAACCGTTATTACAGATTCAATTGTAGAGCGCATTAACTACGACGACGAGAGTAAGAAAGTATCTGGCGTTACCGTCATTGATGCCAATACGAAAGAGAAGCGACAGTACAAAAGCCGCGTTGTTTTCATGTGTGCATCGGCATTAGGCACGGTTCAAATAATGTTGAACTCTAAATCAAAAACGTTTCCAAATGGTATTGCTAATAGCAGCGGAATGCTGGGTCACTACATACTTGGCCACGTCACTGGCGTAGTCGCAGATGCTGATGTGCCCGTAAGCGAAGATAAATTTGCATTCGGACGGCGCCCTATTGCTACTTATATTCCGAACTATCGACATGAAAAACAAGCAGATGCGAACTTTGACAGGGGTTTTGGTTTTCAAGCAACTGCTCAAAATCGCACGTTCTCTCGGCCGAGTGCGAAGGAAAAAGGTATTGGTATTATTGCTAAGCAGAGTGTTGGTCAACCTGGCCCATGGCGTTTTAGAGCCTTTATGTATGGAGAGGTACTACCCTACTATGAAAACGTTGCCACGTTACACCCTGTCAAAAAAGACGATTGGGGCATGCCGTTACTCCATATCGATGCCGAGATAAAAGCCAACGAAAGAAAAATGATAAAACAAGCGGCTAAAGACATTCATGAAATACTAGAAGCCGGCGGCTGCACCAACATTAAGGTAAAAGCGACACCAGAAAACAAACATATTCCAATGGGTAAACAGGTTCACGAAATGGGCGGCGCGTGCATGGGAAGCAACCCAGAATCATCAGTCCTCAATGGCTGGGGGCAGGCTCACGATATACCTAACCTATTTGTTACCGACGGAGCCTGTATGGCGTCTAGCGCTACACAAAATCCATCGTTAACGTATATGGCAATAACCACACGAGCGGCAGACTACGCGTCAAAATTACTTCAAAGAAACATCATCTAAGGTGTGAATATGCCAAAAAGAATAATCAAAATATTAACCAATGTATTTAGACCGCTATTAACGATTCTCATACTCGCATGCCTTACATTTGTATCCTTGGCAAACGGTGATCAGCAGGAGAAACTTCCTCTCAAAGAAAATGTTATGGCCCAAATGGAAAAGGTTGCGAACTGGCAAATAGCCCGTACCCAGCATATGAAGCATGTTGGCCGTGCGAGAATGGGAGCTGAAGCTTACGGCAGATGGATTCAAGGGGCCTTTTACAAAGGTTTGACAAAGCTGGCTGAGCGCTCTGAAAATCCTTTTTACGAAACATGGATTGGTTATGTTGGTAACGACAACAATTGGAAGCTAGGGAAAGTTAAATACTTTGCTGATGACCATGTTATCTCCCAAACTAACCTCTGGTACTACCGTCGTCACGATAATAAAGATGCTCTAGCCCCGGTAAAAAGCACCTTTGATTGGCTTATAAAGCAGGCACCAAGCAATAGCCTTGAATTTGTGGCTGACAGAAATAAAGACAAGGTACACAACTGTCAATGGCGTTGGTGCTGGGCTGACGCGCTGTTCATGGCTCCTCCTGCATTCTTCGAGTTATCTTCTATAACCGGCGATCCGAAATACGCGAACTATGCCCACAAAGAATTTAAAGCCACTATCGATTACTTACAAGACCCGAAAACCAAACTTATCTTTAGAGATTCTCGCTTTTTCAATAAAAAGGGAAAATTCGAAGAACCAGTGTTTTGGTCACGGGGTATGGGCTGGGTCTACGCTGGTGTCGTTCACTCACTAGAAAGTATTCCAGTTGGCCACAAGTATCGTCCTTATTATGAAGCACTTTACCTTGAATTATCAAAAACCATAGTAGCGCTGCAAAAAGCCGACGGTGCCTGGCCTATGTCATTACTTGCAGGGGAAAACTATAAAGAACCCGAAACAAGTGGAACCGCATTTTTCACTTACGGGATAATTTGGGGAATGAACAACGGATTACTAGAAAGCGAAGCTTACTTACCTGCCGCAATGAAGGGCTGGAAGGTACTGTCGTCAGCCGTGCACCCCGACGGTAAATTTGGCTGGGTACAAGGCGTTAATGAAAAGCCCGACGTGGTGACAAAAGACGATTCTCAGCTGTTCGGTGTTGGCGCTTTTTTACTTGCTGGCAGCGCACTATATGATTTTTTAGGGAAAAAATGAGCTTGCGTCACTAGTATTGAGTCGTTTGCTGGGCAAGTGTTGGTGGCGGACTGTACTAGCAATTTCACCAACCCAAGAGAAAAGTCATCTGCCTTAGAAAGCGCTTGGCAGCAAGCTACCAACACAGAAAAAACGTTACGATTGCCATCGGAACCGACAGAGACGCAAGTGATGGCAAGACCAATCAAATCTATTAAATTCTTCGCTACGAATTTCACTGAAACTTTGTCGTCGAATCGATCTTTGTCACTCACGGATAGTTTGTCTTTCAGCTGGCATCATTTTCGCCTTAGTTTGCGCTATGAAATTTTTAACTCGAGAGACTTCACAATGTCATAAAAGTGCTCGATGAAAAACCATCAACAACTTAGATGTCGAAAGCAATCAACATAGCGAATTTTTTACTCATTCTATTCTGAAAGTAAAATCGTAAAGCTCTTACCAATCATGGTAAATTTTATTACCCCAAAAACAACTAATTTGTCTCTAATTTAGTGCGTTACTCCTAAAAAGGAAGATGCGTTACTCCTAACAAAAAAAGTTAGGAGTAACGGGGGGAGGAGGGTCAAAATTTCGAATCTTCCTTTTTAGGAGTAACGCGTCTTCCTTACGCTACGAGCCCGTTTTTCGTCTTACAAAAAATCTGAAATGCAGAACGCATAAAACTCGATGTTTCAGCGATTTTTTTGAAGTTTAATCAAACTGTGTATTCCGACTTTTAACGCTAACGAAAAAAGGCCGTTTTGAGTAAATGAAATGAGTTAAAAAACGTATTAAAAGGCAGGGTACTCAGTCAAAAAATGGTTGGAACGACCCATTAAAAGCTATGCTAAATAGTGACTCTGATCGATAAATTCAAATGACTTTGTCGAGCAACTTTATTCATCGATAAAGAGCTCATGTCGTGTAATTTTCAATTAACAAAAGCGGCCGCTTCACATATGAACCTAAGCTGAAATGCCAGAAAGAAGCGAAAAAAAATGCCTTAACGTTCACTTATTTTCAGAGGAAAATAAGCAACTAAATACTTAAAACGAGGTTTGACTTAGCATCTTTAACTAAGTGATAAATGGGGATGTATCGAGTGCTTCTGTCGCCACAATTGGATCTTGTTACGTATCCCATAAGGGCAAAATATACGTTATCGCATTAAGCGTTATGTTTTTTGCGCTAGCAAAATTATGAAATTCGCTAGCACCTATCTCTAAATTGGAGCCCTTATGAGCCATAAATTTAATACTTCTCGTTGCGCTTAACGCAGTTTAGTTGGCTTAAATATGGCGTCGTTCATATCTTGTATCGCGCCAAAAACGTTCACATTTAGAGCGTTTAAAAACCACATTTTTTATAATGAGAACGACTGAAGTTCAGCCTATTTTCTGAATGATTGAATAACTGTACAAAGTGAAAAACAGCGCCTTTTACGCTTAGTTGCTAGGCACTTTCGAGCAAAAATTTTGACTAAAAAATACTATTTCAAGCCGTGCCTCATGGCCCCCTTTTACCAACTAAGAGCACATACGAAATTGAAACTAGCGGCTAAATAACTATTCGTATTTTTTCTTTTTCTGGTGCCTGTACGGTGCTGAGAAAGCTGATTTAGTCATTATCTTGTCAATATTCATTAGGATTGAATTTTTAAGTCCTGTTATCGCAGCGACTTCTGGTAAAGTAACTAGACACTCATGTATGTTTAGGGCTAGTGCATCAATTTTGTTACTCGCAGATGAACGAGTAATGCCTGCTGAGAATGCGAGTTCCACCAAATCCTTTTTGACAGGAAAGCCTTTACTTCCTTTTAACTTCAAAGCCATATTTTTATCAAGTGTTGGGTAAATCAATGTATGAGTAACATCGTAAACAGGACTAAGCTTAATAGAGGTAAAATCAGGATTATATTGCAGCGAAAAATTTTTCAGGTGGGCATCACCATTTCCTATCAGACAGTTAAATGCAATAAGGTCAAACGTCTTTTCCACTTGGACAATGGAGTGAGTATTTAGAAATATCGCTTTCAATACATTTTCATAACTACCTAAGTATTTTTGGTCGCCTGTTTTTCCCATTAAAGTGGCCAAGTCTTCAATGCCTATTTTGATGCCCTGTTGGTCTATATCGAAACGTTCCACAATATAGTGTTCTAAGTTATCAGATAACCACACTTTAGGGGTGTCTAAACCACAGAACTCAGCACACTTCATGCATACAAATTCATTGACTGTTAATAGCGGAAATTCTTCGTCATAAGTTTTAACAATGAGATCTTTTTGCAGTAACGTCGAGCGAGATACCACAACCTTTGGCTGGACCCCAGCCGCCATGCCACCTAAATAGTATCTTTCTAACAGCTGAGGAAATAGCTTATCTTTCTCATCCCAATGAAGAATATCGTCTACGCAAATCGGTTCAGGTGGAGGTACGTTGATAGCTGAATCATAAGAAAGGTGGCCAATCCCCTTGTCACCCATCAGCGCCAAAAGATATAAATCGTCAACATCAGCATACCGCCTAAGCTTCTCTGATATGTATTTACGCAAATATCCTTCAGGCAGACTTTGAGTGAATACAGGATGAAGAGCGCCATAATTATATGCCTCATTTTTATAGGGCATTGTCAGGGATACTAGGTGCTCGTCATCGACATAATTGAAGCTATAGTGCCCAGCATGACTTAAATTTCCCGCATGATAATTGCCCGTTTTGACTTTGACCTTCTTCACTTTTGCAGGTAGCCGAGATAACACATCAGTCTTCGTCATATACCCCTGCCATGTTATCTAGTGATGGTCGCTGGGCTA
Organism: Paraglaciecola sp. QJM3NY_14; assembly: GCF_056173245.1. Classification (NCBI taxonomy): domain Bacteria; kingdom Pseudomonadati; phylum Pseudomonadota; class Gammaproteobacteria; order Alteromonadales; family Alteromonadaceae; genus Paraglaciecola; species Paraglaciecola sp. QJM3NY_14. The sequence goes on along the minus strand of NZ_JBWBUI010000002.1, from coordinate 27,678 downwards.
CGATGGGGCTGATCGTTAACTCAAACCCCAGCAAATTTAGATAGCGCTCATAAATTTGCAAGGAGCCTTGAAAATGCCCGTTCTCAATTCGTGACAATATAGCCCTATCACAGCTTAGTTTTACCGCTGCATCTGATTGGCTCATTTTCTGCCTTTTCCTCTCAGCTTTTAACGCGAGACCAATACTAATTCTACCCATCACCACCCCAAAAATGTGCTTATATAGTAACATTAAGTAATATATCCTGCTAACGTGCAAATATAAACACATTTAATGCGATTGATTGGTTTAAGGAAATGAAGGTCTGCATATTGTCTGGTGCAAGCTTACTGACAAATTGAACCTGTAATGGTCCATTGTCGAAATGCATGAATGATCAACTAAGCGTGACCAAAGAGAATTTATAAGCAGCAACGTAAGAAAAGACGACATTAACAAAACAGAAGTGGCATGCTTCAGCTGGTCTTAAGTCTATTTGGTAACACTCCCCTTTTCGATTTGCAAAACATACCGCGAATGTCCTACTCCCAAGAAACGAAGCGGTTTGATAGAGGTTGAAAACTCCAAAGACTTGGGTAAGAACACCACGATTATACATCCCATAAAAATCGTGTAACTAAGCAGCTAAATTCGTAAAGATTAGATGTGGGAGTAAAGACGGCTCTTTAACACAAAAAGCACGTTCAAGAGACTACTGCGCCAGTCTCCCCCTTGCCCTTTAACAATTTACCTATTTTGCTAAACAACCAATGACTAAGGCATGATCGAGGTATGAAAAGTGTTCACACTGTTTAGTTTAATGGACTGGACGAATAACCAGGAATTTCTCCTTATTTGGTTTTCAGACATTATGATGTGCAAATACCGTATCATTTGATATTCATACATTAAGTAACGTCAGCATAACAGCAATAATGAATCCTAGCGCCCCTATAGGGTAATCGTTATAAATGCCAGTTTACCCGGGGGGCCAGATATTCACTGAATAAATAGTCTTCATCACGCACCCAAGCACTGATGGTTGAATAGATCCAGTTGACCGATAATAAGTTCTAGCTTAATTGTGAGTTTAGGTATCTACATACATCACTCAAATGAGTCACGTTACCTTTAAGCATGTATTTTAAAGCAGATTCGTTATTAAAATGAGCATTAGGCTTTAGTGGCCATGCGTGAGCCTGGTCCTTCACCGAAAACAAAGTACCGAGAGCTTTGTAAATACGAATGATGTAGGAGATACGCTTCAATGTATCAGCTGATAAGTTGTCAACGTTGCCTGCTTTCATGTTACCAATAACCGATGTGGAATGAAGTCCTAGTAAGATGCGCTGCTCTTCAAGTGTAACATTCCACGCGTTAACGATATTGAAAAACACTGATGTCGCCACATGTGCTTCTTTCTCGAATTGTAAGGTTGAATGTTTATCTTTAGACATTATTTTGTTTCCATGTTGAATTCCATAAACTTTTATATGGCTCAAGGGCATATTGATATGGCTCAAGGGCATATTGATATGTCGCGCCGCAGTTAGCACAACTAAAATCTAAACAATAATATCAATGGCTGTGGTAGGCAATAGCTGTATATTCAGGCTATAAGCTAGGGGCTGTTTATAATTACCCCCAGGCTATGACGCCTTTTTCATGATAATTTATAGCCTCTAGCTGCAAAGTACGGTCACCCTAGACGACTTAATTTTCTTCACACAAGCAGTAAATGTTCACCAGCGGTGGAATCAAGTTACTTAAGGGTTATGTCCTCAAAGTAATGAGGCAAGAACAGTTGGCTCATGCAAATTCGATGAGCCAACATCTACAATGAACAAATCTTATTGCTTTCACACAATAACGTTTGTTCAACGGTAGAGTAATTAGATGAACATTACTCTTTGTAAACTCGCTTGATCGGGCCTTTGTCTCCAACGAGGTACATTCTACGCCAGTTACTTCGTTCAGGTTTCTCTGCCACTATGATCCGAGCATCAGGATGCGCGTTACGAATGAATGAACTTGCTGCTGAACCTGGACTATCTAGGTTACTTAAAGATTTAGGGCGCGACTGCTCATGTTTATCAGGCGTACCGGTAAAATCACCAAAACGAAGTAAATCTTCTCCTTTGTTAAAGTTCATCCCTGCATCATCGCTTTGCCACCAGCCCACGCGAGTCTTTTTCGTTATAGGGTCGATCCCGCTTATTAAAAAACGTACATTGTTTCCATTGGTTAAGAAATCGCCACGCCCGATGGGCAGGCCACTTTCTAACCGCCCTACCCACTTTTCCCCGTTCCAGGTGAAATGGCTAGCATGTTTAGGGCCGCCTATTTGCCATCCAATATCTTCACCAATGTACGCCGAAATATGTGGTTTACCCTGCGCATCAACTTTTGTTGTTCCGTTGAATGTCCACGACTCTTGCGTATCGACGACCAACGCTTTTTCATCAGCTGCTTCTTTAATAAGCGGGATGGTTATACGTTCATCCTCCACGTTACTCCAAACATTTGTTTGAGTATTAAATTTGGCGAAGTATAGGTTTTTGCGCTCAGTTGAATGCCCTCCACGGTTGTTACGAGGCGCGTCTTTATCCCAACAGTAGTGGTAGTCAAAACCGATAACTATTTCGCTATTTGAACCTTTTGCAGCATAGGCGTACCAACTGTCAGTTCCGAGGTTATCCGCGCGACGTTTGTACTTTAAAAACGAAATAGGAGCAGAAAATGTACGACCATTATCTACCGATTTTTGATAAACCCAATCACTTCGATGTGCGCCATGCCGATAAAACAGATAAATGTCACCGTTATCCATTTTTATCGCTTGGTTATAAGTACCGAAGGGAGGGATATTATCCAAATCTTCCCAGCTCGATATATCTAAAGGTTTGCTCGATACAGCATGCTTATTTTCGCCAGAGTGAGTACCCTCGCCGAACGCGTTTTTACCATGTAGTGCTTGAACCCCACCGTGGCCGCCGTAAAAGATATGAATAAAACCTGCACCATCAATAATGAGTGTTGGTTTCCCGTGACTGTCGATTTTTTTACTCAGATCTTTACCTAAGAGACTGGTTCCAGCTTTGAATGGCCCTGTCCAAGTCTTTGTGTTGTGATCATATGCCGCGACATAGGGATCTTCCTGCGCTCCTTGATAAGCAACATAGGTAACTCCATTTAGGTGCTCACCAGAAGGATGCTGGACAACGGCTACACCTTCACCCCACCCATTTTCAGCAAAAATTCTTTTTCAACCTTACCGTTAGCACTTTTTGCTAGACCAACATTTAGCAGCCCTAGCATGGTTATAGAAAGTAGAATATGCTTGATAGCCATGTGTACCTCATCGTAATAAAGAATAGTGAAAGTGTTCGCACAGCAAAACTAAGCGCTTTTTTGCATTCGCAATAAAAAAAGAACGCCTAGCAAATCAATTATAGTGTTTCGCTGATGCCACCATATTCTCGGACTCTAACCGAGGCGCTGACCACTTCAGCATTCGTGTATAACTATTGATCATCTCTTGCTTAGTTAAACCTTCACTTTTATGACCTGTCGAATTAAAATTAGAAACGCTGAAAGCTTTTACTACATCTAACGCTGCCTCTAACCAACGTTTAAAAATCTTTTCATTTTTGGAATCAGCGAAATTTGGCGCGCCAGGAGAATAACTCGTTATGAGAAGCCAAAGGCCTTTGCTGAGTTAATTCTGTCCAAAAAAGGTTTTTGTCTACACCATTGCTCAATGTTGCAAGCAGCTAACCCCTGTACCAACAATCCTTACTAGAGATGAATGACGGATAAACTTTCTTCTGTCTATTTTCGAATTCCTAAAGAACTGAGATTCACCAAACAGCAGGGTGATTTATAGGATAGGCCTATAGCGTGAGAAAAATCAGTAACTGCATTCCCTCAAGCCATCACTAAGTAAACTGCCCATAGTTATAGCAAGTCGGTGTATTTTTTTACACTCTTAAAACTATAAAGCTTTGCAAAATAGATTCTTTTGCAAAGCTTTTATTCAGATTCATTGCTTACATTAAAATGTAGCTCGCACTCCTAATAATGCGCGGCGACCAGTGTATTCATTTAAAATCACCCGCTCTCGCACATCAGCATACCTGATAGTATTAGCATCCAACACATTGCTAACGTCAAACGTCAATTTAACATTTTCGCTTAATGTGTAACCAAATCCTAAATCCAGCTGGCCGTAGTCATCAAAGTGCTCAGCTATACCGGCTCCCCCTGAGCGACGCACTAGAAATTTATCTCGCCAATTCCAAGATATTCTCGCCGAAAAACTCTCGTCTTCATAGAATGCAATTAAATTGTAAGAGTGAGGTGTGAACCCTTCTAAGCCTGTTCCAGGAGTCGCAGCTAAGGGTAAAGCATTATTGCCTATTGCAGCCTCATCGTCTTGACCGGTTACAAACGTATAGTTGGCTTGAATTCCTGAATTGCTAAGAAACCCCGGCAAGAAATCTAAATATACTAGCCCAGCAAGCTCATAACCTTGAATTGAGCCTCCATCACGATTTCGTTCAGCTGTATCTCGAAAGATGATTTCTCCAAAAGCAGGATGACTGAAACCAGAAGGAACAAGCTCAGTTGTTTCAGAAATGAATGTGTCTATGTCTTTATAAAATAAGGATATAGAGAACGCATTTCCATTGTCACCATAATATTCTAAGGAACCATCATATTGCCAAGCTTCGAATGGTTTAAGATCTGTATTATTCGATGAACGATTTGACAGTCCAAACAGCCCACTGAAACTTTGATTGGGTGTAATAGACCCCATGTTCGGCCGAGTAATAACCTTTGATACAGCAGCTCTAAAATCGACCTTATCACTGAGCGACAATTTGAAATTCGCACTTGGTAGTAAGTTTGAATAGGAGTTATCAGCCGAAAGTTGCTGGCGTTCCGTAGTGATGTAATCTAATCCTGATGTTGCTCCATCAGCGTCAACTGGATCGATACGAATTAACTCAACCGACGGCCCTGAAGCTGTGGTTTCAGTTTCGACATACCTAAGGCCGAAATTCGCAGCCCAAGGAAGTTCTTGAAATTCACCATCCAAATCCAGTCTTACATAAGCGCCATATGTAGTCTCTTGGACACGTCTAGCAAGATCTGGGCGAGCCTGTGAAGAACAAACGTCATTATTACCTGAGCCTTCTCTTATTGCCTGACAATACCCTTCCTTATCCGTTAACAGAAATGAGCGCGGGAAATCAGCACCCGAATCGCCTAATAAGTCAGGAACCGTTACCGAAGTGAAAATATCTTCAGGTAGAGAGAAGAAACGCCCCCCCATGTTTGGTCTTGGTCCATTAGGAACATTGATGGATTCCCAAGGAGCTTGAACACCGTCTGTAGGATCGAAATGCGCAACGAAGTTGTTGTCAGCGAACAAAGTTCCTGCTGATGTATAACCTGGGTCGAACGGACCGTCGGGGTTTGATGGACGATAGATTCCAGAGTTATAAGGCAACGCTGATTTTGTGCGCTCACTGTAGAACGCCCCACTCTTTAAGCCTCTCAAAGCACCGTGATCAAGTTCATAGTTAACGTCAAAACGCCCCTCCAACACTTCATCCTCTAATTCGATTGATGGGGTTAACGCTACATGGGCTCTCGCATTTGCCGGGTCAGCTAAGTCGAGAGAAGTAGACCAAGATGGTACATCACCATTTGTCCATGTAATGATGTTATTCTGAAAGTCAGGACTAGTTTGTCCAGCCAAAGGATTATCAATAGTTCCTGGCTGCAATGGATTGTTCCAAGGGTTATTATCTTTTATCGCTGGCTGCAATCGAGTCGCAGCATTAGTTGCTTCTGCGCGAGACCAAGACACATCAGCGGTAAATGACAAGCCATTATCTGAATATAGATATCCATTCCAACCGAGCGCCACAGTTTCACTATCGCCACCTCCCTCTTCAAATCGATAATCGACTGGACCAAATGTCTTAGTAAAAGAAGTTGCGGTTCCATTCTCATTTACTTCGACATCAGCGAAAAATGGGAACTGCAAGGGCGCATTAATACCTTGAGTCGTTGTTTCACGGCTAAAATCTACGTAAAGCGCGTCAATCGTCATCCCCATATTTTCATTCGGCTCATATTGATACGTGCTACTAACACTTAAGCGCTTACGATCATCAATAGTAAAGCTTTGCCCCATTTCTTGGGGAAATCTGAATTCAATAGATTCTTCGGAGTCTACAGTAGGGCCGCTATAATAAGCCCATGGCCCTCCCCGCGACTCTTCTAATCGCGAACTGCGGTCTTCATATGACACAGCGAGCAGAATCCCCATCTCGTCATCTGCGAATGTATTGCTTACTATGCCTGAAAAACGTGGCCCCCATTCCTCACCCAAATCTTGATATCTGCCTTGTGCAGAGCCAGACATATGTAAACCAATATTGTCTAATGGACGAGCAGTACGCATATTGATGCTTGCGCCTAGACTGCCATCCCATAAATCTGATGTAGGTGTTTTCACTACGTCAGCGCCAGTCAGTACTTCTGCCGCTAGGGCTTGGAAGTCAAATGCACGAGACAAATTTACACTAGAAAAGAATATATCTACTGCACCGACATCAATCGTCGCAATTGTTCGATTGTTTAGGCGTACGGTGTTAAATTCGGGTCCAAATCCTCGAACAGTAATTTTTGAGCCTTCGCCTGACTGCCGGTCGATAAACACACCTGAGACGCGCTGTAACGATTCAGCTATATTTTGATCAGGAAACTTACCTAAGTCCTCAGCCGTAATCGAATCAACTACACTTGCTGCATCACGTTTTCTATCTAAGGCCCCAGAAAGAGAAGACCGAATACCAAGTACCTGAACTATTTCCACCTCAGATTCTTCCGCCAAAGGCTGGGCGTAAGCATCACCGACCGAATACAAGGCCGAGAGGCAGGCCACGTATAATAGATTATGTTTGAGTGTATATTTCATTGTCCTTCCTAGAGATACGTCGACAGCGTTAAAAACTTGCCGAATTATTATTGTTAAAGGCGGTGGTCCCGCTTCTTTTATCCCATCTCTATTAGCAAATTTTCTTGTGTGAGCTCTACCGCACCTCGCCGGCCAAGATGCAGAACAAATCACTATATAACGAACCACTCACGGCAGTTTGAATTAGAAAAACTTCACTAACAGAGCAATAACAATATATTCACAATTTATTCAAAAGTAAACCTTTCCAATCATTATTAATCATTAACAGTTTAATTAAGTCGTATGATATTCACAAGGCTTCTATTTAACCGATTAAAAATAACCATAAGTTCAGGTAATTTAAACTTGGCTAAATAATCTTGTGGGTATTTATACACAGGTGAATCGCTGAGGAGATTGTCAAAGGATGAGCTTTAATGGGTGGCTAATAAAGAAGTACGAGAGAAGATTGGATTTCCCTCTCATACCTTTTTAGCTCAATAGGTAAAAGAATCGCCTTTGAACAGAATGAAAGTTAATAAATTTTCTAGACTTAAATAGAAGTCGAAGGATCAAAGCGCTTTAAGAGTAATGCCATAAAGCGCAAATAAAATTTCTACCTGAAGCGAATGTGGTCTCGGTTGAGATCACTAATTTTTGAGCAGCCCATAAGTCGCATGTCCCGCTCGATTTCAGCTACCAACAGTTTCATCGCCCGCTCAACACCAGGTTGACCTGCAGCAGCTAGTGCGAATAGATAGTAACGGCCTAGCCCTACTGCTTTAGCACCCAATGCCAGCGCCTTGAGTACATGGGTGCCCCGCTGAATACCACTATCAAAAATGACATCTATTTTGTCGCCCACCGCGTCTACTATTTCAGCCAATTGGTCGAAAGAGCTACGAGAGCCGTCAAGTTGACGCCCACCATGATTGGAAATGACAATACCTGTGCAGCCAATATCCACGGCGCGCTTGGCATCGTCAGCACTCATGATACCCTTTAAGCAGAATTCACCATCCCAGAACTTCACCATTTCCTCTACATCTTTCCAGTTCATTGAAGGGTCGAGCATATTGGTAAAATAGTCGCCAATTGAGCTAGCACCCTTACCCATGTCGATATGAGCGTCAAGCTGAGGTAAAGAAAACTTTTCATGTGTTAAGTAGTTAATTCCCCACATGGGACGAGTCGCAAATTGCCAAAGTCCTTGCAGGTTTAATTTAAATGGAATTGAGAAGCCTGTACGTAAGTCCCGCTCTCTGTTGCCGCCAGTGATTGAATCTACCGTTAGCATCATTACATTTACGTTGGACTCTTTTGCTCGCTGCATCATGGCGTTGTTAAGACCACGGTCTTTGTGAAAATAAAACTGATAAACTTGAGGCGTATCATATTGGCGAGCGATTTCTTCCATACTCACAGTACCGAGAGACGACACTCCGAACATAGTGCCATATTTTTGGGCAGCACCCGCAGTGGCTCGCTCCCCCCGGTGATGAAACAGACGCTGTAACGCTGTGGGTGACAAATAGACAGGTAAATCTAGTTTTTGCCCCATGACCTCAACGCTAAGATCGACATCTTTAACACCGGTTAATACCTGCGGAATAAGATCGCAGCTCTGAAAGGCTTCGGAGTTGCGACGCATAGTAACTTCATCGTCTGCTCCACCATCTATATAGTTAAATATCGGTCCAGGCAGCCTGCCTTTAGCTAGCTTTCTGAAATCATGGTAGTTAAAACAGTCGTGTAACATCATATACGTTTTTCTTATTCCGTTTGTATTTACAGCTTCTATTATTATTATTATCAATTCGCTTTTTGTAGGGTACAGATTTACTGGTAGAAAGCGGCTACCAATTCGCTTTAAACGATACCAGAGCCACTCGCATTCGGGTCGCGAGGACGGTCTTTGTCCATGCGTGTTCTGTAGTCAATCGAGCGATATACACCTATAGGATTTATCGCAGCCGATTGACGGTATCGAGCCATAGCTAATATGGGGGTAACGTCAACATTGAACGCCTTTTTAAGCTCCAATGAAGCCATCATCGCGTCGTTACTTTCCTGATAGCCGTAGAGCGATTCACGATCTACAAGCAATGCCTTTATATAAGAGCGCTGAACTTCGATTGCAGAGACAATGAGGCTTTCAATAGGATCCGTCACGTTATGAGATTGATCTAGCATGTATGAGGGGTCAAATTCAGCTTGCTGACGATACTCCGCATCAACCAATTCATTAAAAATCAAGAACTGCTGATATGGATGCAAAGAGCCGCTGTCCAAATCATCATCCCCATATTTACTATCGTTGAAATGAAACCCACCCAATTTTTTGAATTGAATTAAACGAGAAACAATCATTTCAATATTAGTGTTAGGGGCGTGATGGCCTAAATCGACAAGTGATTTACACTTAGGCCCCAAATGCATTGCTGCCAGTATATTTGAACCCCAATCCTGGATGACTGTTGAGTAGAAAGCTGGCTCGAACATTTTATGTTCGATATGCATTTCCCAGTCACTGGGTAAACCAGCATAAACTTTTTCCATGCTCGATAAGTAACGTTCAAATGCTTTTTGAAAGTGCTGCTGTCCAGGATGGTTAGAGCCATCGCCGACCCAAACAGTCAAACTATTTGCACCTAGTTGCTGACCATACCCTATGCAATCTAGATTATGTTGAATAGCAAGATCTCGTGACGATTGCTGCGTATTGCTCATGCTACCGTATTTATATGACGTTTCTTGCCCAGGTTGATCTTGAAACGTATTTGAATTTACTGAAACCCATTTAATGCCATACTCATCAGAGGTTTGCTTTAGTTCACTAAAGTCATCTACTTTATCCCAAGGGAAGTGTGGAGAAACACTGTCAGTACAACCTGATAACTCATTGATTACCGAACAATCCTCTAGTTTTTCGAAGATGTTGCGAGGCTCACCCTTTAAAGGGAAACGAGCGAAGCGCGTACCACCGGTGCCTGTCCCCCAAGAAGGGACGGCAATCTGAAACTTCTCAGCCGCTTCTGTAAACTTTTCGATATCTATACCGTCACGGCCTAACTTTTCTGCTAATGCATCATAATCAGACTTCAAATCTGTATAGAGTTCTTCGTTTTTATCTTTTATTAAAGATGATTCAATTCTTCGTAACATAATGTACTCCTAGCGTAGGAAGGCTTCGTGTAAACCACCGTCTACACTAATAATTTGGCCGGTCGTTTTGCTTAACTGACCGGAGACAAGTAAATATGCAGCTTCGGCCTGATCTTCGGGCGTTATGGGCAACTTGGTCAAAGTTCGTTGAGCATAAAACTCAGCTAAACTTGTACGTAAGTCTTCGGTTGTGTCAGATTCGTCAAATGGAATGTTGTATTTCGATAGCGAAGAAATCACCCGGTCTCTAGGAAACATACTACTTCCTTGAACAACGGTTGCCGGAGCAAGTGCATTCACGTTAACCAGAGGCGATAACGTGACAGCCAGTTCCCGCACTAAATGGTTTGCCGCTGACTTACTAGTGTCGTAGGCTAAAGAACCTTTCTTAGATACAGCACCATTTACGCTAGTTGTTAGCACCATCATGCCTTTGAGCTGTTGTTTTTCCCAAACTTTTTGAGCTTCAGAGGCAACAATATACCCCCCCTTGACGTTAACATTGAAACTCAGGTCGAATGCCTTGTCGTTTTTCGCTAAATCGTCACCCTCAGCAAGGAATACTCCCGCAGTCACAATGACCTTGTCGATACCACCGTAGGCTAGCGTAACGTTGGTGAACAATTCTTCTACCGTTTCACGTCTTGTAATATCCACTTCAAGCGCGATAGCAGGGCCGCAAGATGAAATACCTGATCCAGAAACGCCGATACCTTTACCGTAAATTTCTTCTAACTCTGCTGCGGTCGCCTTCGCATTGTCTAATCGCAAATCTGCGCATACAACATGAGCTCCCTCGCTGGCCACACGGTGAGCCACGGCTTTGCCGATACCGTCACCCGCCCCAATGACTACAACTACGTCACGAGCCAGCGGTGCTTCTTTAGGCATGCGCTGAAGTTTTGCTTCCTCTAGAGCCCAATATTCAATGTCGAAGGCTTCTTGTTGCGGAAGCGCCGTATATTCAGAAATCGCTTCTGCTCCTCGCATAACCTCGATCGCGCAATTATAAAACTCTGCAGTAACGCGTGATTCACTTTTGTTTTTGCCCCATGCAATCATTCCAATACTAGGTATTAACACTACTGTCGGACTCGGATCGCGCATCGCAGGGGAGTCAGGTCGTTTACACGCCTCATAATAAGACGTGTAATCAGCTCTGTATTTCTCAAGGGCTGCATCAAACTTCGTTACTAATTCGTCAAGTGAATCCGTTTCTGGATTGAAATCGACATATAGTGGCTTTATCTTCGTTCGAAGGAAATGATCTGGACAAGAGGTACCAAGCTCAGCAAGTCGAGGAGCGTCAACACTATTGACAAATCTTAGTGTCGCTTTATCATTTTGAAGCGTACCTATGTATTTAACATTTTTCGACAACTTGCCCCTTGCGATAGGCATGAAGTCGGTAAGAAGGCTTTTCGCTTCATCTTCGGATAACGACTGAACCTTTTGTCCGCCAAATGTGTTTTCACCCTTATCATGTTCTTCAATATAACGAGCAGCAGTTTCAATAACCCACAATGATGTTTCATAGCAGCTTTTGCTTTCTGAAGACCAGTTGGTATGTCCGTGTTGACCTAATAAAATACCCCATATGTCAGGATTCGCTTCATAGGTATCTTCACATACTTTTGCCGCTTCCCACCCGGGTCGCATCCAAGGAACATAGGCTAGTTTCCCGTCCCAAATCTTAGCGGTTAAAGCTTCTTGATCTTTACACGACGCCACAGAAATAACTGCATTAGGATGCAGATGGTCAACATGCTTTTCTTCGATCATTGAGTGTAGTGGAGTATCGATTGACGAAGCACGAGGGTTTAAGCAGAAATTACAATGCTTAAACATTCCCACCATCTTATCTTCACCAGCACTTTTGTATCCCTTTTCTGGATACTGCTGATACACGTTGTCTAATGCTCGAAGTTTATCTGCATATAATGATGAAAAATTTTCTTTTTTCGATGTTCTTAAATCACCACCTGAACCTTTAACCCACAAAACTTCAACTTGTTCACCAGTCAATGGATCCTCTTCGAACAACTTTGCAGACGTATTACCGCCACCAGTATTGGTAATTCTTTGGTCTTCGCCAAGCTTGTTCGATCGGTAAACGAGATTTTCTACAGGAGAAAGATTGTCAGCTTCTTCGTCTTTCCAAAGGTACTTAACATGCTTGTAATCATCAGGTTTGAAAGCCATGAATTAGTCCTATCTTATTAAATGTTGATTGTTAATTTAGTCCATTATGCTTGGACTCTGATTTATGCAATCACAATACATGTAGAATCCAATACTTGTCAATCATTTTCAATCACAAAGAACACTAAAATGACTATTTAACGAAGCATCGTGATTACTATTGATGCCTTCGTGACTAAATATTACTTTTCCGGCTTATCGCTTTAAACCAAGCATCTACGTAAGGCCTTAGTCCGACAAAGTCCGTCGTTGACACAGGCGAGACCTCTAAGTTGCTCACGTTTCCATTTTGATAATCAATTAATGAAGCTGCACCTAACACAGTTCCTGTGGCGTCAGTGGAGGCAAATACACTTTGTCCTGCTCTTAACTGGGCGACAAGACCACACAATAAAGGATTCTTAAGAAATGCACCTTCGATATAAATGGGGCCCTGAGCTTGAAGATCATCTAGCCTTTGGCTAATCATCATCGCGCAATACAAGGTCGCGATTGCTTGAGGCGCGGGAGGGGTCTTAGGGCATAGAAGTTGAGGGGTATAATTGCCAAAAGGGCCATTACCATCACTAAAATCAGGCGTCACCATCCATAAATTATCAATCGCACGCTGAATGTCAGACTCGGTGGGATTCATTTTGATATTGCCTCCCAATGTAGTGCATATTTTTTCATACTCACGGCCACCCATAAACCTAGCACAGCATACAGGATCACCGTTTATATCTACGTTAGCCAAGGTGTCCGGTTTGCTCTGTAAATGGCTGACCTGTCCATTAGCCTGCATTAATATAGTCCACGTACCTGTAGAAATTACGGTAAATTCTTGATCGTGTTTCAAGCTTAAATTTAGGTATCTCAGATAACTAGCGTTGCTGTCGTGAATTCCGCAATAGATTTTGCACGAAGTAGGTAAAGTAGTAGCCTGCGACACTTCTGGACTTATTTCACCAATGCAGTCCCACGCAGACTTGATAGAAGGAAATAGCTTTGTCCAATCATTTGCTATGCAAATTGAAGAATATTCTCGTTTGATTGGATTCCAAAGGTCGGTATGGCAACCTAAAGAGGTAACTTCCGAGCTCACATTTGCGCCCAATCTCCAAGCCCAATACTGTGGGTAAAGCAGTATCGATGTGACTTTCGCAAATTCAGTAGGATAAGATCGTTCTAGCCAAAACAGCTGCCTACCAAGGTTAAGTCCCGCGGGTAAAGAAGGTGAGAATGTTTCTTGAAAATTAGGCCGAGCTTCTTCGTAATCAGCACTAACTTCGTCTAGGCCGTCATATTCATAATCTAAAACAGGTATTACTAATGCACTCTGTCTATTTTTCTCACGCTCGTCTATCAATGCTGCGGTAGCACCATGTGTAGTAATAACAAGCCCTTCCACTTGCTTTGAATAGGTACAAGAGTGAAGAGTTTCAATCAACCATTCCCAAATACTACTAACATCGGCTTGAGGATATTGTCCGGCAATAGGAGCGTTTTTACAGCTGAAGCTAGCTACTTGTTGCTCCTCTTTCACAAACAATAATTTTATGTGTGTTTTTCCTATATCTAAAACAGCCTTCACTCTATTTCTACCCCTAAAACAAACAATTATTAAGCTCCTCTGATTAGTGCTATGTTGGTCTTTACGTGACTTAGCATTAATCCATTGAGCATCTCATGTGTGCTACATAACTGAACGCTCTTAAGAAAACGTAGCGTTAAATGAACAATGCGTAGAGTCCAGTGCATACGTTTAATTCTGTTCAAGTTGTAGAGCATTTATCTCTCGCTTAAACAGCGGTCTAACGGATTGAGCTCCAACCCCCGCAAAAGCTAAAAGAATATAAATGACAACACAGAGGGATTATATAACAGAAAATGATTGAATTTGAATATTTTTGATTGAATCTAGAGGTTTTAAAATATATCAGGTATATTTAATAAAATAGTCTTGCTATATAAATAGCGTAGCACTTTAAAAGGTTCAGGACCCCAAACATTTAAGTGGCTTCATGCTAAGAAGCCCTTTAATAAACAGGAGTCCTCCGTTCAATTAAACGGTGACAGCTTGGGCATCGACTACAATCACTTCGATGTCCCAACGGCGAAATTCTTCCAGTACTTTTTCATCGGCGCGGCTATCGGTAATGACAATATCAACGGCTTCTAAGCCGCAAAAAACTAAGTTGCTCTGTAGACCTATCTTGGTGCTATCAGCCAAAACAACTAACTTATCAGCTTGTTTACGTAACTTTTTTTCAGCGAGTATAAGTAACGGATCAGATTCCATCACGCCGTATTTACTGATACCGGGCGTGCCCATAAACATCATACTTCCGCGATAATTTTGCGTTGTATCATTTTCAAAGGAACTGAGAATTATACTTTGCTTCCTATACACTTCGCCGCCCGGCAAGGTGATTTGGTTTTGGCTGTTCTCAACCAAATCTTGAGAAAGAACAAATGAATTAGTAAGCACATTCAAGCGTTTTTCTCGAAGAAACTCTGCCATCATAAATGTAGAACTCCCCCCATTGATGATAATTGATTCACCGTCAGAGCATAGTTCGCAAGCAACTTTAGCTATTTGTCTTTTTATGTCGGCGTTTTTCTCTTTATCAATTAAAAACGCATTGCCAGATAGATAAAAGTTAGAAGTTGAGCCTGAATCAATGACTTGAGCTCCCCCTCGTATTTTTTTAATTTTCTTTTGCACAGACAACTTATTAAGATCTCGTCGAATAGTTGCCTCCGAAGCTCCTAGTTGAGAGCATAACTCCGGCACACTCGCAAATGTGGACTCCTCCAACACTTCTAGAATCAACTGTTGTCGCTGCTTTTCAAGCATTTTCACTTATCCTTTTGGCATTATTTGTTTCAATATAATCACCAAACCAGCCAAAATCAATCAAAAAAATTAATTCATGATTGATTTTGATAGGCGTTTTGTAACATTTTATTGTTTTAAACTAACTTAACGCAGATATTTCAATATGATCCATATCATCAAACTCTTGATTTTCACCGCCCATAGCCCAGATAAAACTATAGTTGGTCGTTCCTACGCCGCTATGAATCGACCAACTTGGAGAAGCAATAGCAACTTCAGGTGCCAATGGTAAGGTTTTGACCTCTTTGGGCTCACCCAGCATATGGAAAACGCGTTCGCTTTGCTCAAGCTCAAAATACATATAAATTTCAGTGCGCCTAAAATGAGTATGGGGAGGTTTGGTATTCCAGACACTACCCGATTTTAGCTCCGTAATTCCCATGACTAATTGACAACTATCAACGATCCCTGGGCGAATAGACTGAAAGATAGTTCTTTCATTAGACGTTTCCTGCGAACCAAGCTCAATTTTTTTTGCATCTGACTTAGGAACATACACAGTCTTGGTAATTCGGTGAGCGGGATAAGAGATCATGTAAAATTTTGCTGGGCTATTCGCATCTACAGAAGACAAAACAACGTTTTTACTCCCGCGTGAAACATAGAGGCTATCTTTCATTGCCATGTCATAGGTTTCACCATCTACCTCAACAGCACCTTTTCCACCAATGTTAATAATCCCTAATTCACGACGTTCACAGAAGTAATCAGCCGCCAACTCTTTGTGAGTTGGAATTTGAATGCTTTCCGATAAAGGCATTGCTCCACCAATAACCGCACGATCAACATCAGTATAAGTTAACGAAAGCGCGCCTGGAGTAAACAGAGGCTCAGTTAAGAACGCCTCTCTCAACTCTTTATTTGTCATACTGGGATAGCTTCGTTTGTTTGTTGAAAATAAAAAATTCATAAGACCACCTTATAGTCGTTGAAAATAAAGAATATGGACGCTGAGTTAACGAGCCATCCAACCGCCATCGACGAGCAGAACATGACCGTTCACATAAGAGGATGCTTCAGACGACAAGAATACTGCTGCTCCAGCTAAGTCATCTGGGGTGCCCCATTTGTCAGCTGGTATTCGACTGCTAATGCTTGCATAACGATCTTTATCTTGTCGGATGTTGAAGGTATTGTCCGTTTCAAAATAACCTGGTGCGATGGCATTTACTTGAATGTTGCTGTTCGCCCATTCATTTGCCAGTGCTTTTGTTAGCTGTGCCACACCACCTTTACTCGCAGCGTACGCTGGAACGGTGATCCCACCGGAAAAACTAAGCAGAGAGGCGATATTAATTATTTTGCCACTGCCTTGCTCGAGCATTTTCTTGCCCACTTCACGGCAAAATGTGAAGACGCCGTTTAAATTTACATTGATGACTTCGCTCCAGTCTGCATCCGAGAATTCGTGAGCAGGAGAGCGCTTAATAGTACCGGCGTTATTCACCAGCACATCAATGCGGCCATGGGTATCAAGGATTTTACCTACAGTATCGATTATTTCTTTAGTGCTAGATTGATCACAACCGTATCCAGCACATTCGATACCTTTTTCTTTTAATTGACTCAATGTAGCCTCAACACTTTTTGATGAAGATCCGATGGCTACTACTGTCGCCCCTGCCTCACCAAGCGCCATTGCTATCCCCTGCCCTAGCCCGCGGCTAGCGCCAGTAACAACCGCCACTTTGCCTTGTAAGCCGAATTTTTTAATTAAATAGTCTGACACGTCATGCTCCTAGTAATTTTTTAATGGGTAGGTCAAATTAGCCCTAACAGTTTCGGAAGAAATTCGCTGATTTGCGGGAATGCAATCGTCAATACCAATGCAATTAACATTGCTGCGTAAAGAGGAAGTATTGGTCTCATTATGCTGCTAATTGAAACCCGCCCAACGCTACAACCCACGAACAGAACACTACCAACCGGAGGAGTGCACAAGCCAATCGATAGGTTTAAAATCATCATGATCCCAAAATGCAAAGGTGAAATACCTAGCATTTCAGCAATGGGAAGAAATATTGGAGTGAAAATAAGCACTGCTGGCGTAACGTCCATAAAGGTACCTACTGCCAACAAGAGCAAATTCATAATTAATAGAATAATAAGCGCATTTTCCGACAGCGATAAAAGTGAGTTGCTGATGGTTTGAGGGATCTGTTCATACGACATCAGCCAAGACATTGCAGCAGAAGCGCCAATCAAAAACATGACAATAGCGGTGGTGTTTATTGTTTTTAGAAAGATTGGATATAAATCTTTAACGCGCAGTTCTTTGTACAATCCAAGAGATAAAACCAAAGAGTATATTACGGCAATAGCTCCTGCTTCTGTGGGTGTGAAAAAGCCACCGATAATCCCGCCTATTATCAGAACGATCAGAAATAAACAAGGAATAGCACCAATTAAGCTTGGCCAGAATTTTCCTATGCTTATTGTTTTGTCGGTTGTTATACCGTGGCGCTTAATATAAAAACTTGCGCCCAACATCAGTAGCACGGTCACTAGTAGACCAGGCAAATAGCCGGCGATAAATAATGCAGCAATAGACACACCGCCACTGGCTAGTGAGTAAATGATTAAAATATTGCTTGGTGGTATTAACATACCCGTTGTAGCAGCTGTGACCGTAACGGCGGTGCTGAAAGGTTTGTCATACCCCTCTTTTTCCATCGCAGGGATCATAAACCCACCAACAGCTGATGTTGCAGCCACCGCAGAACCCGAAATGGAACCAAACAATGCACAAGATATAATATTTACGAAAGCGAGCCCTCCGGGCAGCCTACCGACAAGCACTTTAGCAAACTCTATAAGTCGTACTGCGATGCCTCCCTGCCCCATCAAATATCCTGATAAAACAAAAAACGGAATCGCTAACAAAGCAAAGCTATCAACCCCCACCGATAAGCGTTGTGCTAAAGTCGTTAACGCGGGTAAAGTGTCAATAGTTAAAAGCATGGTAGCAAGGGTGGCTACGATAATACTTACTGCGATTGGAATATTTAGAACGAGTAAGATGACAAATAGGCCGAACAAAATTAACGATGTCATAACGCGAGCTCCCTCAGCTTATTGGAATCTTTCAGTTCAAGAAGACCCAATATGCTATACACGATAAATAAAAGGCCGCTAACAGGTGTAACTGCATACACCGCCCCCATGGGAAGCCCTAACACTGCTGAACGTTGTTCCAGTAATAAGGTGATATATGCCAGGTTCAAGCCGCCTACAACTAGTACGCTAATCGCAAATAGAATCACCAAGACATAGCCCATTTTTGCTACGAGCATTGATGTAGAACGAGACATCTTATTGACTAGATAATCAAATCCGAGATGGCTGTGTGTGTGAAACGCGTAAGCGCTACCG
Source organism: Paraglaciecola sp. QJM3NY_14 (assembly GCF_056173245.1). Lineage (NCBI taxonomy): Bacteria > Pseudomonadati > Pseudomonadota > Gammaproteobacteria > Alteromonadales > Alteromonadaceae > Paraglaciecola > Paraglaciecola sp. QJM3NY_14. Next base: position 9,102 of record NZ_JBWBUI010000002.1, on the reverse strand, counting down.
AGTAAGCTAATCCAGATTAGTAAAAAACGTGCAAGCTCCTCGGTAAAGGAGCTCGGATGAGGTAAAATAAACCGAGTAATTACTTGCCATGTTACATTAATGACTAACAGCGCCATCATTGACGCTAATAGAACTCGCAATACACGGTTTAAATTCACGATGAAACTCTTGAAAGTATTCACCTATCACCTCCTATGTCCCGAATTTTAGAAACCAACGCTTCCAATTCCGAGCCTTTCAAAGACCGATATATTGGCTGTACGCTTTTTTCAAATAGTGTTTTGTCAGCTTTAATTACTTGTACGCCAGCTTCGGTAACGATCTTCAAGGAATCCGCTGTTGATTTTTCCCATAATTCCCTTTGATACTCAGTAGCAGACTGCATCGCAGCTTCTAACCAACCTTTTTGTTCAGTGGAAAGCTTATCCCACAGATGTGTTCCGACAACGATCACATCAGGAATCGATGTGTGTTCATCTAAAATTAGGTACTTACTGACTTCGTAGTGTTTGGAATAAAAGAAGCTAGGCAGATTATTTTCTGCACCATCGACAACCCCCTGTTGCAAAGAAGTGTATAACTCACCCCAACTCACGGGCGTTGCAGCCCCCCCCATCGTGTTGACCATGGATACAGCCGTTTGGCTATTCATTACTCTAACCTTTAAGCCGGTTAGATCTTCTGGTGAAGTAACTTTCTTTTTTGTGGTGTAAAAACTTCGACTGCCAGCGTCAAAGTAACCGAGTCCTTTGAAACGAAATGGCTCGGCAGCATCAAGAAGCGCCTTGCCTACTTCCCCATTTAACGTTTGCCAATAATGGGTTTTATCGCGGAAAAGATAAGGAAGGCTGAAGATTTTCATTTCAGGGACAAATGTCTCAAGTGCGCTGGCAGAAACTTTTGTCATTCCCATGCTGCCAATTTGTATTAGCTCAAGTACTTCGCGTTCATCACCAACTTGCGATGATGGATATATCACTATGGTCATTTCTCCACCCGAAAGGCGCTCTAGCTCATCCTTCAGATAAACGAGTCCTTCGTGCACAGGGTGGTTAATATCAAGCTGATGCCCTAAACGAATCGCAACTTTGTCATTGTCCAATACTTCTTCACAACCAGATAATAGGATTACAGAAGTTAGAATCAGTAAAGAAATGAATCTATTGAGTTTCATAACTCCCCCTCAACCAAAGGGATATCTTTATTCACTATAGCGCCGATGTGCATAATGACTTGCGCCGCACAAAACTGCCCAGCGCGAATGCTACGTTCTAGCGAATAGCCCTTTGCCCTAGCCGCTAAAAACGCGCCATTAAACGAATCACCGGCTGCGGTCGTATCAACTGGACTCACTACATTGGGAACATCAAAAAATACGGTATTGGTTAAGTCTGCTAAATGAATACCTTCAGCGCCGTTTTTGACGATGACTTCGATTGCGCCTTTCTCTAACCAGCGTGCAGTGCAAGATGTTATAGAGTGCGGCCCATATAGCGCTATCTCGTCCTCCATGCTTAACAATGCAATATCAGTAACACCCATTATTTCGTCAAAGGTTTCAACCGCTTCCGAAATGGAGCTCCAGTTTTTTGCTCGGTAATTATTGTCGAATACAACTTGACCACCTGACGCTCGAAAATGACGTAGATATTCAAACAAGCGGCGTCTTGCTGGCGCTGAATAAAGTGACAGCGTAATACCGCTTAGGAAAATGGCGTCATACTTATCTAACTCGCTTAGTATTTCCGGAAACTCATCTAATAGAGCCCGTGCAGGCGAATTGGCTCGCCAATAATGAAAGTGACGCTCTCCTTGGTCGTCATTTTCAATTAAATATAGTCCAGGGACGGTGTTGGGAATTATCTTTACATGCTCTATTCCTACTCCTTCGGTACGCCAAGATTCAAGCATTTTAGAGCTAAAAATATCATCACTTAGGGCCGTGATATACTCGACCTCGCCATCACACCTAGCGAAATAAACTGCGGTGTTTAATGTATCTCCGCCATAACCAAGCAAGTAAGCACTACTCTCGCAGTTAGATAATTCAACCATGCATTCGCCAATTACCGCTAACCTCACATTCGTACCTATATCTACCCTATGAGCTTCATTTGGCGATTGTGACAACGCCTGATGTGCTCAAAAAAATCATTAAATAAATGTAAAATGATTGTATATGAATAAATTGCAATCAGCAATAATCATTATCAATCATTCAAGTTTCGTTATTACGATTGCTGTAGGCGCACATTTGATAGGAAAAGGATGGTATGTAATACCGGGGTTGATTAGCAGAGCGCATGCTAAAGTTAATAACTAGACGTTCACAAACGCTCTACCCAGGTGATACGCTAAAACGCTTAAAAACTGTTTAAAAAATGTTCTCTAGCCTTAACCTCTGGTGTTCTCGCATCTTCATAGTCATTCACATATTGAAGCGCTCGCTTATTGAGTGCGTCCGTGAGGTACTTATACTTTGGAAGATACGCTAGGTTGTTTCGCTCCAACGGATCATTCTTTAAGTCATATAGCTGTAAGTAATCATTCTTATAAAAGTTCACCAGTTTCCAGTGCTCTGTCCTGACGCCAAACATTGGCGGTATTGATGCACGCTTTGGTTGATACATATGCTCGAAGAAAAATTCTGTTCGCCAGTTATCCTCGGAATCTGCACCTATAAGAGGGACTAGACTTCTCCCTTGATAACTTGAAGGTTTGGAAACGCCAGCCATATCTAATATTGTTGGTGCAATATCGATATTAAGTGCCATTTCAGTTATTTTCTGACGCGTCTTCTGTCTTGGGTCCTTAATAATCAAAGGTACTCTTAAATCTTCTTCCCACCCGAACCACTTGCCGGCTAACTGACGCTCATTCAACGAGTAACCATTGTCCCCTGTGTAAATAATGATTGTATTATCGTCAACGCCTAGCTTTTTAAGTTGAGCAGAAATTGCCCCTACGGCTTTATCTACACTACTAATAGCTCTGTAGTGCCTTTTAATAATTCGCTGATACATTTTAGGATTGGCGAATCTATATTCCCATCGCACTCTAGCCATAGACCCTTTTAGAAACTCCGGCAACTCTTCAAAATCATGTTTCGTAGAATTGTTCGCGTCAGGAACAGTGACATCTTGATAATATTCCTCAAACTCAGGCGGATAGTGAAACTGGTCTACTTTATCTGTGTCATGGGCATGAGGGTTCCAAAAATTTACCGCGAGTACCCAAGGCTTGTTTGTATTGCTGGCATCTCGAATAAATTCATTAGCAAGATTTTGTATATAGTAGGTCTGAGGTATGTCTTTATCATTCCAGCGATTAGTTTTTGATTGAAGTAGTGGTTTAAAGTAGTCAAATTTGTCCTGATCAGCTCCGGACATTTTAATTTCGTATTTTCCGACAAAACCGGTGGTGTAACCAGCTTGCTTTAGCAAGGCCGGATACATATTGGCTGATTCGACCTCTCCTGTAGGTGGCCTGCTAAAAGTGTAGTCATGAGTCCGTTCCGTCAATCCAGTCAAAATGCTTATTCTGCTTGACGCACAAATCGGCGTGGTAACGAAAGCGTTTTCAAATACGATCCCCTCCTCGGCGATAGCATCAAGGTTTGGCGTTTGTATTAGGCTGTTTTTACTACCCAACAAGTCCCAACGATGATCATCAGCTAAAATGAAAACAATGTTGGGCGGTTTATTGGTGTCTTGAGGGGTTTCCTGTGCAGTCACTTTCAGACTCAGAAAAATCAGTAGTAAAAAGCAGAATAAGTTTAGAAAAAATGAATACTTCATATTCAATTTACCTCAGAAAATGGAGAGGCCCCATTGGCTCATTACCAAATAGGGCGAACCTAAAAGAAAGGCGTTACTGCTTAGCTGTATTCACATTGTTTGAATCGTCCACTGCCACATCGGCAGGTTTAGATCTTGCGATATATGCATATGTCGCACAGACGAAGTAGAGCATTGTTACAACAAATAACGCATTATGTAGGGTTGGCGAGCTACCTTCTGCGTACGCATACACACCAATAACTAAACAAGAGAACAATGACATAACGGCAACTATTGAAGCTATTTTAACGGCTAAAGCGCTTTTCACTTTTTCTTCTAAAGCGCTTTTGGTTTGTATTTCCTGAAGATATGTTTTCTCAAGTGTTTTCCGCTTTAACTCGTCCTGCTCTTCTATTTCAGATTCAGGGTAACGTTCTTTTGCTCCCAGAAACGCGGCAAGTAAGCAGTAAATGACCGTAGAGTATATCCAGATAGGTATTAGTAAGAAGAACAGATGCAATGAATTTGTTCTTTCTAATATATAACTCAGTATCAACGCTGAAATCCACGTTATCACCGCAGCATAATTGGTAGTATTACCTTTGTATTTAGACCAATATCTTGTTAAGCCTATTTTTTCGAAAAGCCAGTGCTCTGCGACGATAACTGCGCCAATAGGCGCCATCATTAAGCCCATAATACCCACAAAACCCAAAAGTTGTGAAAATACAAAAGGGAAACATGCAATGATTGTGGTCACTATGCCTACAACGACTGTGGATTTTTCTCTACTCCATTTGGGATTCAGCGAGCTGAATGCTAAACCTGCACGATAAATCGTAGGGTTTGACGTAGTCCAACCTGCAATAATAACCGCGATGATTCCACATGTGCCTAGCGCTTGGTAAGCTACAGCTCCTGGATCAAGGTTAGTAATAGACGTGTGTATGATAATGGCAGCGCCCGCCCCCATTATCCCAGCGCAAATCCACGCGAGGTAATGACCGATAAACATACCTAAAGCGGAAAAGAATCCGTATTTTGGATAACGAGCAAAACGCAGCAGTGTCATATCCCCCATACCGCCATGCATTGCTAAATTCGCAACCCATGCGAAAGCAGCGACGTGCCAAAGTCCTACTTCACTACTTGTTTTCACCCAAATTGATTCATTTGCCATAGTAAAGAAATCCGAGAATGAGGAAATACTCGAGATACCAGGCGTCGAGGCGATCAAAGCCGGTAGCATGAACAATGCCCCAACGATAAACATCAAGATCATCCAGGGAGCACATACCTCAGCAAACGCTGCTAGTTTTTCAAAACCCTTTACCGCCATGAAAACGACAACAGCACCGACAAAAAGCGCGACTAAGACAAACCTAAAGTCAGAGGGAAACCATTCTACTTGCGGTGGAATGTCTAACAGTATCCGTACTGCGGAGGCTGATACAGTTATCATAGCTCCTGCCAATACACTAAATAATATCCCGTTAACCACACTGTAGATTTTAATCGTTCCCTTTCCTGCAATCTTCTCTAGATAGGCATAAAGCGTTAAGCGTGTATCAGTGGCGATCGGAGCAGTTAAGAGCCCCCATGTAAGCACGGCCAGAAGGTTACCAAGAAGAAGTCCAATTAAAATATCACCAGCACCGACTCCCCAAGATACAAATAGGGCCCCGATTACAAACTCAGTTCCAGCGACATGCTCCCCAGCATAGCTTCCTGCGAACGCGCGAGCTGGCTGAAGTTTACCTGGGCTGATTGGTTTCGTTTCAAACTCATCTGAAGTAGACACATTTTCTCCATTATTTTTCTTTTAAGGCGCCTTTGAGTCACTTGAACGTAGGGAGCCACTTTTTACACGGAAGTAAAAATGATTGATTTTGAGCGATTATGACTTAAATGTTACATCCAATCAATAGAGTTGTTAGCGCAATGTTGTTAATAATGAGTTTCATACGAAAAAAGATAATATTTACAATATTAGACGTTAATTAAGATTAAAAAATTAATGCTCCGCACACTATCAATATTGATAAAATCCGATTTAAAACAAGCAGATATGTTTATTCCAAGCTAAAATTATCATTTATATTGTTGAAAGTTACGGCCATATAACATTAGGAAGTTACAATCGTTTTCTAGTGAATGGAGTCTTTTTACTAACACACAGTATCTATTGGTAGAAACGGCCTAAGATAAGTGTTGTAAATTACAACCAAATAACTAAAACCGCCCTCCCACTACCAATCTAAAAAACTAGGTTTCGTTACTGACCAAACGACCCGTTGTAAATTACAACCTAATGTATGAAACCAACCTCTCGATACCAATGTAAAAGTTCTAGGTTTCGTCACTGACCAAACGATGTGTTGTAAATTACAACTGAACACCTGAAACGAACCCCTCGCAACCAATCTAAAGTGTCTACTTTTAGTAGCTCACCAAGCAGAGTGTTGTAAATTACAACTGAACTCCTGAAACCGCCCTCTCGCTAACAATCTAAAATATCTAGGTTTAGTAACTCACCAAACGATGTTTTGTAAATCACAACTAAACGTTTGAAACAAATCTCTCGTTACCAATGTAAAATATCTAAACTTATCAACTGACCAAACGACCTGTTGCAAAATACAACCAAACACCTAAAACCGCCCTCTCGCTACCAATCTAAAATATCTAGGTTTGGTAGCTCACCAAGCAGAGTGTTGTAAATTACAACCGAACGTCTGAAGCCGCCCCCGACTGCCAATGTAAAAAACCTAGGTTTCGCAACCAACCAAACGATGTGTTGTAAATTACAACTGAATACCTGAAACGAACCCATCGCTACCGATCTAAAGTATCTAAACTTATCAATTGACCAAACGACCTGTTGCAAAATACAACCAAACACCTAAAACCGCCCTCTCGCTACCAATCTAAAATATCTAGGTTTAGTAGCTCATCAAGCAGAGTGTTGTAAATTACAACTGAATACCTGAAACGAACCCATCGCTACCGATCAAAAGTATCTAGGTTTAGTAACACACCAAACGGCCTGTTGTAATTACAACTCCGGGAAAATGAAACTACTGATCGGATTGCTGAGAAAATCCGAAACAGAAATAAATGGATATTAGGGCAAGTTAGCCAGTTGTAATTTACAACTGGCAGCTAATGGAAGTATTAAATAAGAATTGAAATAAAAATTAGCAAGAAAAAGGTAAAGAACTACTTAAATGCGCCAATTTGTTCCAGTGCATTGATAATTTCGTCTACATTACTACGATCAGGTAACCCAACAAAATTGAGGCTAATACGGTCCCCTACCCTCTTTGCTGTCATCTTTGAACCGTCTAAATATAACGTTTTAGCAATTGGATTTAACACATCAGAAACGTGTTTGATAACCGCTTTAAGGAACAGATTATCTTTCCTAGTTGGGTAATTCTCTTTAATAAAAGCAATTGCTTCTCGGACACCGGATTTATCTTTTTCATAAAGAGCTGCCACTTCAATCAATTGATTTAGCTTTACCTTGGTTACATCTAATAGGACATCCTGCATGTTCTCTTCTTCGTAAAAAACACGCGCTTTTAAACTACGAGATAGATTTCCTTTATCCCAACCAATCAATTCGGCTATTTCATTATTAGACAAAATACCATCTTTAACCAAAGGCAGAATGGAAAGCCAACGCTCATAAGGGGTAATATCTTGACGGTCTTCATTTTCTGACAACATAACTTTGGTGGCATCAGCGTCATTCAAATCACGCAAAAACGCCTTGAAAACGCCTACAGAACGACTGGCTTCAAACCGAACACGACCAACTATTAGTTCATAAATAATGCGACCATCCGCTGTAACTTTGTTCGTTTTTCTGACGATACCGGGAAAGTGTTGCCCTTCTTTAGTAATGGATCTTTTTATTTGCTGAACTTTTACTGTATCTAACGAACTAGTATGTCTATCGTGGTACTTGAACATGATGACTTGGTCATGCTCCAAATAAAGAATCGGCTCTTTTACGGACTTGGCCCGTTTTTCGGAGGTTCCCATTGCCAACTTTATCGCAGGATTTCGTGTCTGTGTTGCATTACCAGTTTCTGGATTAACAACCTCAACATGTTCGCTATCGGTTTTTTTATCATTGAGCTTATCTAACAAACCACCAATGTTATTTCTACGCTTAACCATCGTATCCACTCCTTCTGGTTAGATCTTTGATAATTTCATTAAAGAGGCCACGCATATTTTCAGTGATTCGCTTATCAGGTTTCTCAGACTCCCAAGGAGTTTGAAAAACAGCAGAAGAGTTATCAATCGATTCAGAATGTAACATTTGATTAGAGTACATATGAGAATCCAGCACAGCTTCCATTACTTCCATAAACTCTCTGGCCATGGAATTACGACGGTCATACATAGAGACCATGACTTTAATACTATTAAACGTTTTACCTTGCGCTACTCGTCCAACATATTCGGTAGCCGTTTCAAGGAACTGACGAGTACTAACAAAATCAAGCATTCTAGGAGGGCAGGGGATAATGATGTTATCCACTGAAAGTAAGGTCTGAATACCAATAATTCCTAGACTTGGTGGAGCATCAACAAAGATAAAATCAAATTGGTCTTTAATCGTGTCCACACCGTCCCTTAAGCGCTGGAAATATTCGAGCGCTTCATCTGCCGATCCGCCACTAATCTGTGAAGCAGCTTCAAACTCTGAACTACTCAAATGTTGATTAGCAGGGATAATATATAAATCGTCAAAATGAGTAGGCTTTATAGCGTATTCGAGGGAGTTCTGTTCTCCGTAGAGCGTGTAGGGCAGAACAGTTTCATCTTCAGAAATCTCTTCATCAGCAATTATACCGAATAACGCAGTAGAGCTTGCTTGTGAATCCATATCTATTAAAAGCGTTTTAAAACCCTGTAAAGCGGTATACTGAGCAATATTAACAGCTGTCGTAGTCTTACCAACCCCTCCCTTAAAGTTATAAAGAGCAGTGGTGATGCCAAGGAAACTTTCAGGCGATTTGCGCTTAGCTTTAGGAACGATCCCAAAATGGTTGCGAAGAGCGTTCACTTGCTCCAAAGTATACCCAAGACGTCTACCAGTATCTGGGTTAAGATCAGGCTTGCTGATAATTCCCTGTTCTTCAGCCTTGTATAAAGTCGTAGTACTCTTTCCAATTAAGTTACAGACCTCTTTAGTCGAAAAAAGCCTCATTTTTCTTCTAGAGTGCGGAGCAATACCTTGGTTGCGAGCATGTTGGATAAGCGTATCCATAGCTTCTGTAACTTCTTTAAGTGATGATTCAGCCAC